>JAWVWU010000011.1:0-13739 GCA_033723595.1 Marinobacter sp.
CAGTGCGCCGGACTTCCGGGCCAGCCCCCGCAGAGTCCAGTCGCCACTGAGCAACAGCGTCCATTCGCCACCGTCACGGGGCTGACGCTCAAAGCCGGGATCGGTTTGCTGCGAAGCGCCTGTATCAGCCATTCGTCGGTCCATCGTCTGCCATCGTCCGCATTGAGTCAGTCAACCTACATCATTACCATGACCGCCGGGGTGTTGGCGAGGCAGTCAACCGGCTAACCGAGCACCAGCGCCACCATGATCGGAATGAACGCCAACCCGAACAGGGTACTGAGCAAAGTGGTCCCGGCCGCCTGACGTGGGGCCGTGTCCAGCAACGTGGCAATCACCACGGTATTGGCGGCCATCGGCACGATCGACACCAGAAACAGCGCCCGGTAGACCGCCGGCGAGTAAATCTGGAAAAACCGGCTGTCAACCCACCACAACAGCCCGACCGCGAGCGGCCACAGCACAAACTTGCCCGCAAACGCCAACGCGGTGAACCGGACGTTCCCCGCCAGCCCGCGAAAACTGAGAATTCCCATACCCACAATCATCATGCCGAACACACTGTAGGCTCCGCGCAGATTATCGAACAGAGGCACAAACACAGTCGGTATCGAAACGCCGGCGAGGTTCAGCACGACGGCAAGGGCAAACGCATACACCGAGGGCAGGCGCACGACCCGGCGCAGGCAGTCGCCCATGCCGTATCGGCCGCGGGCGGCCAGGTAGAAACCGACGGAGTTTTCGAACAGTGTCGCACCCAGCATGCAAACGATGTAGAGCCCGATCCCGGTTTCGCCAAACAGCAGCAGGGCCACCGGTATGCCGAAGTACCCGGTGTTCCCGGAGCCGGCCGCCAGCGGCAGCAAGGTCACGCTGTCATCATCCAGCCAGCGACGGCCGACCCACAGCGTCATCAAACCGATCAACGTGCAGAGGCTGAAAATGATCAACGGCAGCAGGATCACTTCCGGCGACAGCGGCGCACTCATGACACCGGCAAAGACCACCGAGGGCGTAATGATGTACAGCATGATACCGGCAATATGGCGACCACTGGCCTGCAGGTAGCGACCGGCCAGCCAACCCAGAGCAACCGTTACATACAACGGAATCAGTTTGTACAGCAGTGCCAGTGCAGCGGCCATGACCAGTTTCCGGAAGTATCGGGAGCAGCCCGGGAGCGTGACGAAAGCCTGAGTCTAGCCCAGCGACGACCGTCTGAGAAATGACAGGATGATCAAACAGTCGTATCCGGTCGGGCCGGGAACCGCACCGGCAGCGCGCCGTTATCCGCCGTTTGTGACCACAAGCGCCCGGTTTCGTCAGGCCTGTCGCGATTGCGGTATAATGGCGCAGGCCAAATTAATACCTGACTATTTTACTCTGATATTGTACAATCAGCGGTAAAAAGCCTCATCCAATGTTTACTTTCAGGCCGTATACACGGGCCAGTCCGGCGTTTGGCAACACCGGCGGCGAAACCTGAATTCATGAATAGCAGCTGACACGCGCCCGCCAGAGGCCGGTCAGCACCACAGCGGGCCCGAAGCCCCTGATGAGAGAGACGGAGCGACGATCATGGCGAACACCGACAAACAGGTGAACGAGCTGATCAAACGGGAGTACGAGCACGGTTTCGTGACTGAAATCGAAGCTGACACGTTTGAGCCAGGCTTGAATGAAGACGTTATTCGGCGCCTGTCGGCGATCAAGAACGACCCGGAATTCATGCTGGAGTGGCGACTGAAAGCCTATCGTCGCTGGCTGGAAATGGACGAGCCGGAATGGGCGCATGTCCACTACCCCAAGGTGGATTATCAAAACATTTCCTATTATTCCGCGCCGAAGAAAAAGGAAGACATGCCCCAGAGCCTCGACGAGGTGGATCCGGAGCTGCTCAAAACCTATGAAAAGCTGGGCATCCCCCTGCATGAGCGGGCCAAGCTGGCCGGTGTTGCCGTGGACGCGGTATTCGATTCGGTGTCTGTGGCGACCACTTTCAAAGAGCCGCTGGCCAAAGCCGGGGTTATTTTCTGCTCCATCTCCGAGGCGGTGCGCGAGCATCCGGAGCTGGTTCAGAAATATCTGGGTTCGGTGGTTCCTGCCGGTGACAACTTCTTCGCCGGGTTAAATGCGGCGGTGTTCTCCGACGGCACCTTTGTCTACGTGCCCAAGGGCGTGCGCTGCCCGATGGAGCTGTCGACCTACTTCCGCATCAACGCGGCCAATACCGGCCAGTTCGAGCGCACCCTGATCATCGCCGATGAGGGCAGCTACGTCAGTTACCTGGAAGGCTGCACCGCCCCCATGCGGGACGAGAACCAGCTGCATGCAGCGGTTGTCGAGCTAGTCGCCCTGGACGACGCCCAGATCAAATATTCCACGGTGCAGAACTGGTATCCGGGCGATGAAAACGGCAAGGGTGGCATCTATAACTTCGTCACCAAGCGCGGTGCCTGCATCGGCAAGAACTCCAAGATTTCCTGGACCCAGGTTGAGACCGGATCTGCGATCACCTGGAAATACCCCAGCTGCGTGCTGCGTGGTGAAAACAGCGTGGGCGAGTTCTACTCCGTGGCGCTGACCAATAATTATCAGCAGGCCGATACCGGCACCAAGATGATTCATCTGGGCAAGAACACCACCAGTACCATCATCTCGAAGGGTATTTCAGCGGGGCACAGCAGCAACGCCTATCGCGGTTTGGTGAAGTTTGGCCCCGGCGCCACCGGCGCCCGCAACTTTACCCAGTGTGACTCGCTGCTGATCGGTGACCGGAGTGCAGCGCACACGTTCCCGTATATCGAGAGCAAGAACAAACAGGCGATCCTTGAGCACGAGGCCACCACCTCCAAGGTCAGCGACGAGCAGATGTTCCTGTGCCGCCAGCGCGGCATCGACCCGGAACAGGCGGTCTCCATGATTGTGAACGGCTTCTGCAAGGAAGTGTTCAAGGAATTGCCGATGGAATTTGCGGTCGAGGCCGGCAAATTACTGGAAGTCAGCCTCGAGGGCTCGGTCGGCTGACCCGGCTGATCCCGGGTACCGACAGCCGAACACCGAATCAGACAGACAAAGTTGAGAGAGAGATAGCGATTCATGCTGAGCATCAAGAACCTGCACGCCTCGGTTGAGGGCAAAGAGATCCTCAAAGGCATCAACCTGGAGATCAAGGCCGGGGAAGTTCACGCCATCATGGGCCCCAACGGCTCCGGCAAGAGCACCCTGTCCCAGGTGCTGGCCGGCAATGAAGCCTTCGAGGTCACCGAGGGTGAGGTGCTGATGGACAACCGCAACCTGCTGGATCTGGCGACCGAGGAACGGGCGCGGGAAGGCATCTTCCTGGCGTTCCAGTACCCGGTTGAAATCCCCGGCGTCAGCAACATGCAGTTTCTTCGCACCGCGGTAAACGCCCTGCGCGCCCATCGGGGCGAGGACGAAATGAACGCGGCCGAATTCATGAAACTGGCGCGGGAAACCTCCAAACAGGTGGATCTGGATCCGGCCTTTCTCAAGCGCGGCGTCAACGAGGGCTTCTCCGGCGGTGAGAAAAAGCGCAATGAAATCATGCAGGCACTGCTGCTGCAGCCGCGCCTGGCGATCCTCGATGAAACCGACTCCGGCCTGGATATTGATGCCCTGAAAGTGGTGGCAGACGGCGTCAACGCCCTCAAGTCCAAGGACCGGGCCGTGCTGATGGTCACCCACTACCAGCGTCTGCTGAACCACATCGTGCCCGACTTTGTGCACGTTCTCGCCAATGGACAGATCATCAAGTCCGGCGGTCGCGAACTGGCGCTGGAGCTGGAAGAGCGCGGTTACGGCTGGCTGGGCGTGAAAGACGAAGTGGCCACCAGCTGAGGAGCACGCCGGAATGAAACCAGCACCGACTTTATCCAGCGCGTTTCTGGAACCCCGCGGCAACAGTCTGCCTGCACCTTTGCTGAACCTGCGTCAGCAACGGGGCAAGGCGCTCACGGACATGCCGCTACCGACGCGCAAAACCGAGAACTGGAAATACTCCAGTCGCTACCTGAAGCTGACCGACGCCCTTGCCGCCGGCCTGCCGGCCAATGGTCAAACCGGCCCGGCGCTGGCCGTGGATGGGTATCACGTGGTGTTCCACAACGGCATCATGGTGCCCGAAGCCAGCGACTTTCCCGACATTGACGGCATCCGGATCGAACGGTTTGCCGACCTCAGCGACGAGATCGCGACGGAGCTCGCTGAGCGCCTGGACAACACCCTGGACAACAATGCCGTGCAACTGGCGCGCCTCAACGCGGCCCGCTTTGAAGACGGTCTGTACATCCGGCTCAAACCCGGCGCCGTGCTCGACCAGCCGCTGTTTGTGATCAGCGAGACCGATGCCAGCGTCAGCGGCTCGGCCTATCCGCGCATCTACGTGGACGCCGGCGCCAGCAGCCAGATCACGCTGGTCGAAGAGTTCATCACCACCGGCGGCGAACCGGCCATGGTCAACGCAGTGACGGAGTTCGCGCTGGCGGACGGCGCCAACGTGACCAATGTCAGGCTGTCGCTGGACGGCGAAAACGTCCAACACTTAGGCGCCACCGGCGCCCGCCTGCAGGGCCATGCGCGTTTTGACAGCCATACCGTAGGCTTTGGTGGGCCGTTGCGCCGGCACGACCTGCAGGTCCGTCTGGAAGCGCCCGGTGCGGAATGCCGCCTGAATGGCGTGGTGGTCACCCAGCACAAACAGCACTACGACAATCACACCACCATCGAACACATTGCGCCCCACTGCACCAGCGAGGAAACCTATCGTAATATTGCAGCGGACGAATCCCATGCGATCTTCAATGGCCGCATCCATATTCATCGGGATGCACAGAAATCCAACGCCAACATGAGCAACAAGAATTTGCTGCTTTCGACCGGCGCGGAGATTGACACCAAGCCTGAGCTGGAAATCTACGCGGATGACGTCAAATGCGCGCACGGCGCAACGGTCGGTCAGCTCAATGAAGAGTCGGTGTTCTACCTGGTCTCCCGTGGCATTGGCCGGCAGGAGGCCCGCACCCTGCTCAGCATGGCGTTCATCAACGAACTGATTGAACAGATTCCGGTGCCAGCCGTGCGTGAAACGGCGCAACTGCGCCTGAACCGGTTTTTCGAACAGACAGTTGTGGAGGCCTGAACGATTATGACGGACCTATCCGTGGCAACATCGCTGGCGACATCAACACTGGACGTCGACGCCATCCGGCGTGATTTTCCGATCCTGGACCAGACGGTCCACGGCAAGCCACTGGTGTACCTGGACAACGGCGCTTCGGCTCAGAAGCCACTCGCCGTGCTGGAGGCCATGGACCGTTATTACCGGGAAATGCACTCCAACGTGCATCGCGGTGCGCACACCCTCGGTGACCGCGCCACGGCAGCGTTCGAAGGCGCGCGGGAAACGGTGCGGGCGTTCCTGAATGCACCGGACACCCGCCAGATCATCTGGACCCGGGGCACCACCGAGGCCATCAACGTCATTGCCAACGGCCTGGCGGAGAAACTGAACCCCGGTGACGAAATACTGGTCAGCCAGATGGAGCACCACGCCAACATCGTGCCCTGGCAAATGCTGGCCGAACGGACCGGCGCCAAGCTGATGCCGGTGCAGGTGACGCCGGAGGGCGAACTGGACAGGGAGTCGTTCGAGAGCCTGCTGGGTGAACGCACCCGCATTATGGCGCTGACCCACGTATCCAACGTCCTGGGCACCATCAATCCGGTCGAGCGCCTGATTGCCCGCGCGCGCGCGCACGGCGTGATCACCGTCATTGATGGCGCCCAGGCGGTGCCGCATTTCCGGCCGGACGTGCAGGCGCTGGACTGCGACTTCTATGTGTTCTCCTCCCACAAGCTGTTTGGCCCGACGGGCATCGGCGTGCTGTATGGCCGGGCGGAACTGCTGGAGGCCATGCCCCCGTTTATGGGCGGAGGCGAGATGATTGAACGGGTGAGCTTCGAAAAGACCACCTGGAACACCCTGCCCTACAAATTCGAGGCAGGAACACCGGCGATCGCCGAAGCCGTCGGTCTGGGCGCCGCTATCGACTACCTCCAGAGCCTTGACCGACCGGCGATTGAAGCCGCCGAGCGGGCCTTGCTTGAGCGTTGTAATGAGTTGGTGGAAACGGTTCCGGGCATGTCAGTGATTGGTACCGCCGCGAATAAAGTTCCGGTTATGTCCTTTAAAATTGACGGTTTGCACCCCAGTGATATAGGGACGCTGCTCGACCAGCAGGGCATTGCGATCCGCACCGGACACCACTGCGCCATGCCATTGATGGACTTTTACAGCGTGCCCGGCACTGCCCGGGCGTCTTTTGCGTTTTACAACACGCTGGCCGAAGTGGACCAGCTGTTCCAGGCGCTGCGCAAAATCCAGCGCCTGCTCACCTGATGGAGGCGAAGCGATGACAGCACAAACCTTTACGCCGACGGTGGGGATCACCATGACACCCAGCGCGGTGGGCCACGTGCGCAAACAACTTTCAAAAAAACCGGACGCCCGGGGTATTCGCCTGGCGGTCAAGAAAAGCGGTTGCTCCGGTTTCAAATATGAAACCCAGTGGGTGGAAGAAGCGTTGGCGGACGATCAGGTCTTCACCGTTGACGGGGTCGACATTTACGTCGAGCGCAAGCATCTGCCGATTGTCAACGGCACCGAGATTGACTTCATCACCGAGGGTGTGAACTCGATGTTCTACTTCCGCAACCCCAACGCCACGGCAGAATGCGGTTGCGGTGAAAGCTTCTCGGTCGTGTAACCCCGACGGCACCCTTAACCAGCCAGCGACAGGCGAGGCCAGAAAGACTCATGCAAGAACGGGAAGTTGTCCTGACCAAGCGCGAGGTGGAAGCGCGTCTGGTGCCCTCAGGCACGGAAATCATGGTGCCTGCGGACACCTTTGTCACCATCACCCAGTCCCTGGGTGGCAGTTTCACGGTGGCAGTCAACGGTAACCTTGCCCGCATTGAGGGCCACGACGCCGATGCGCTCGGCAAGAAACCCCTGCAGAGCAGCTTCGAGACACCGACCGATGGCACCATCAATGAGAATCAGGTCTGGGAAGCCATGCGCGGCTGTTACGACCCGGAGATTCCGGTGAATGTGGTCGATCTGGGGCTGATCTACGAGTGCGACATCATCAACGGCTCACCCGAGGGCAACCAGGTCAAAGTGAAGATGACCCTGACTGCGGCCGGCTGCGGCATGGGGCCGGTCATCACCGACGATGTCAAACGCAAGATCGAACATGTCCCCAACGTCGACAAGGTGGACATCGAACTCACGTTTGACCCGCCGTGGAACAGCGATATGTTGACCGATGAGGCCAAGCTGGAATTAGGAATGTTTTAAATGAGCGCCACCACGCAGCAGTTTCTCGACAATACGCTGGGCACCCGCACCACCATCGATGACGTGATCGACGACCTGGAATTCCTCGACGACTGGGAAGAACGCTACGCGTATATCATCGACCTGGGCAAACAATTGCCGGCCTTTCCCGACGACCAGCGCACGGAAGACAATTACGTTCATGGTTGCCAGAGCCAGGTGTGGCTGATTCACCACCTGGACCCGGACAGCGGCAAGCTGTATCTGCTGATCGATTCCGACGCCATGATTGTTCGGGGGCTGGCCGCCATTATTCTGGTTGCCCTGAACGCCCGTGCGCCCCGCGAGCTGCTGACCGTGGACATCGACGAGCTGTTCGAACGGCTGGACCTGTTCCGCCACATTTCACCCACCCGCGGCAATGGCCTGCGCGCCATGATCGCCAAAATTCGCGATATTGCCGCCGCCGAAATCGGTGAGCAAGCGCCCAGCCGGATTGGCTGACGATCCCCCACCCGGACTGACGCCCGGCAAGCGGCGTGCCGGCCAGGCCTCACCTCGCCGGCGTCACCAGACGATGGCGATGTCGTCCCGCTGGATGTTGAGCTGGCCACCCGGCACGTCAATCAGCCCTGCGCTGAAGTCCGGGTGCACACTGTCCAGTCGGACCGTGGTTTTGCTGTCCTGCAGTTCCGGGGTCGCATCCGGGGCGTCGAAGTGCTTTAAGCTCCGGTACAGGTTGAGTTTGTCACCGGGACGCAGGCCGACCGTTGCACCGGCGTCCAGTGTCACTTTCTGATCGTCCACCCGGGTAATGCGGGTCATGAACGGCTGACAGGCCAGCGCCTGATTGACCGATCGCGTCATATCGTCCAGCAGCCCCATCACCGCCCGACCATAACCGGTGTGCTCGAAGCCGGCCGAGGCAAACCCCGTCACGTCGCCGGGACCTGCATTCCACTCGCCCCGGGTTTCGAAGCGCTTCTGGAATACCGGCGATCCGCTGAAGCCGTCATAGACCATCAGGTCCACCACAAACCGGCGTGACTGGTCGACAGCACCGATGGCTCGCTGCATACCATCAAACACCGACGAACCCCAGGCGGACGGGTCAGACAAACCCATATCCCGGATCACACCTGCAACCACAAACTGGGCGCCAAGTTCATGGGCGAGCGCCACCACGTTACTGAGCTGATTGCCAAACTGCTGATGGGTAGGGGCATTGGCCAGGTCGCCGAATAGCTGCAGGGTACTCGCGTTGAGCACCTGCAGCCGGTCCTGGCCACGCAGCCGGGCCTGCAGCCGCTGCGGCAACGCCTCGCCGGCATCGTCCAGCTGACCGAAACGGGCCTGGTCCGGATGCTGAACCGGAAACGCCGTCACCGCGACACGCTTTTTCAAATGTGCCGCACCGCCGGCGTCACACTGGCGGCTGGCCGACATATCCGCCCTCAGGGTCAGGCGCAGCACGTCACCCCGCCGGACTTCGCTGATCACCTCGACCTGGCGGGCCTGGGCCCGGGAGTCGACCGTCAACCGGGAATGGGTCACCACGCCGTTCTCCATGGTTTCCTCGCTGGCAATCCGCGCTTCATACTGCAACGCTACGTCCCGCAATGCCGAGCGTCGGGCTGCCTCGCGCGCCGCGTCGATGTCACCACCGTGAATCACCGCCTGGCCGGTACCTTCCAGCATAATAGCCTGCGTCACGCCCGACGCGAACAACGCGACGAGCGCGACCGTCAGGCGCACCAATGGCAGGACAGAACGCCATCGCAGAGCGGTGTCCGGGTTTGATCCCATCACGCTGAGCATCCTTTATTCGATGTAGTAAAGGGAATCGACTTTGCCGCTGTTCACGTCGCCGGCGGTATCGTTACCCCGGGGCATGGGAATCGGGCACATGTCGCGAACCGCCTCGTCGCTGGCCGCTTCGGCGACGCACTGCCGAAAGCGCGGCTCCAGTTTGAGCTCCATCACCGACTCGACCACGCCGTCACTGTGCTCGTTCACCGCCACCAGCTTGGCGCCGCGGATGTAGCTGTCCACGTAGGCCCGGAACATGTCGTTGTTCAGCACGAAGTCATTGACCGTCGAACTGCCGTAGATCACCGTTCCGTAGACCCGCTCGGCCAGGTTGCGATAGGCATCAAGCTGCGAGGCGCGGCGCGCCAGCAGGCGTTTCCGGGGGTTCGGACGATCCTTGGCCACGTTTTCATAGGTCCCGAAACCACTGACCCGAACCGTAATCGGTTCCAGTTTGGTTGGCACCCGACCCTCTGACTGCGACGCCTGTTGATAGTGGCCTGTCTCGGCACACCCGGCCAGCACCACGATCAGCATCAAAGCCATCCAGCGAACTGTCATTGTTTATCTCCGCAAAAAACCGTCATACACGGGCACATGAAAAAATCACGCCAACATGTCTAAACCCTTGTTTTCGGGCAACGAGGCTGCCGGATCGTGCGGCAGGGACCGAAAAAACGGCAAAAAACCACCGCTATTTACACAGCGGGAACACTCGGTAACGGCTTTCTTACAGTCTGCGAAATCCGCTTCCGTTACGCTGGCTCAATAACCGAGTGCGGCCGGGGCATCCCGCGCCCGCCCTGATCCGACAACAACGAAACACCGGAGCACCATCGAACATGTTGACCCTGCGACTGTCCCGAATGACCCTCGCGATTGCCTTGTGTACGTCAGCCGGCACGGCCTTCGCCGGCGCCCAGAGCTTCAATACCGCACGTTCTCTGGCGATGGGGGGCACCGGCGTCGCAATCGCTCACCCGGCTACCGCCAACAGCGCCAACCCGGCCATGCTTGCCGCCCATAACCACGACTGGGCTGACGATTTCGGGCTGATTGTACCGTCGGTGAACGCGCGCTACGCCGACGATGAACAAACCGTCGACCAGGTGGATGCCATCCAGAACACCATTGACCGGATCAACAACGCCAGTACCGTCAGCGATGCCCAGGCCGGCGCCGCTTCGCTGCAACAGCAACTCCGGGCCATCGATCGCGACACGGCACGGGTTGATGCCGGCGTGGGACTGAGTCTGGCCGTTCCAAGCCGGTCGGTCGCCGTCGGCGTCTTTACCAATGGCAACCTGCGCGCCACCGTCCAGGGCCAGTACGATCCGAACGACGATGCCCTGCTGCAAAGCATTGTCGACGGCACCCCGCCGCCGCCAAACTTCGAGGACTCGCTGAAATCGCGGGCCCGGGTGCTGGCCTCCGCAGTTGCTGAGGTAGGCGTGAGTCTGGCCCACAACTATTCGCTGGACAACGGCAACAACCTGCAACTGGGCGTGTCACCCAAGTACGTGGAGCTGCGCACCTATCAGTATACCGAGAGCGTCTCCGGCTTTAACGACAGCAGTTTTGACAGCAGCGAGAATCAGACCCGTAAAAGCGGTTTCAACCTTGATCTCGGCGCCGCCTACGCGTTCGGCGAAACCGGCCAGTGGAATGCCGGTGTGGCCATCAAGAACGTCATCCCGATGACGCTGGATTCCGCCGCGTCCCGGCCGTTGCAGGGTGAGCAGGTGCGCACTCTCAAACTCGACCCCCAGGTAACCGTCGGCCTGGCGCACACCGGTCAGTACCATGTGCTCACCGCAGAAGTTCAACTGACCAAAAACAAGGCGTTCGGCTACGAAGACGATACCCAGTGGCTGGCTCTGGGCGCCGAATTCGATGCATTCCGCTACGCCCAGTTGCGCATTGGTGCCCGCCACAACCTGGCGAGCAACAACAGCAGCCGAGGCATTGGCGAAACCAGCCAACTGACATTCGGGATCGGGCTGTCACCGTTCGGTGCCCGGCTTGACCTGGCCGGACTGATCAGCGACACCGACACCGGGGCCGCGATTGAACTGGGTGCGGCGTTCTGATAGCCGAGTGCCCGGCGTTCATGCCGGGCAGGTTGATCAATCGCGGTTTGGTTTGCGCTGACCCGAGCCGCCATTGATAATCGTGGGTCACTGTTACCACCCGCGGGATACACACCACCATGGACATTTTCCTCGTCGGCGGCGCCGTTCGTGACGAACTACTCGGCCTGCCGGTCAAAGACCGTGACTGGGTTGTTGTTGGCGCCACCCCCGAGCAGATGATCGAAGCCGGCTACCGACAGGTCGGCGCCGACTTCCCGGTCTTTCTCCACCCCTCAACCAACGAGGAGTATGCCCTCGCCCGCACCGAGCGCAAGCAGGGTCATGGCTACCACGGCTTTACCGTCTACAGTGCCCCCGACGTTACGCTGGAAGACGACCTCCGACGTCGCGATCTGACTGTCAACGCCATGGCGCGCGATCAGAACGGCCAGCTTGTCGACCCTTTTGGTGGGCGCGAGGACCTGAAGCGCCGGCAACTGCGTCATGTGTCCGATGCGTTTGAAGAAGACCCTCTGCGCATTCTCCGTACCGCCCGGTTTGCCGCCCGCCTGCATCCGTTAGGGTTTACCATCGCACCGGAGACGCTCACCCGAATGCAAGCCATGGTGGACGCCGGCGAGGCCGCGCACCTGGTGCCGGAACGGGTCTGGCAGGAAATGCAGCGGGCCCTGCACGAGGCCGCGCCCGGCGTGTTCTTTCAAACTCTCGCTGATTGCGGGGCGCTGACGGTACTGCTCCCGGAACTGGCGGCGCCGGACCGGCTGAAACTGGCGCTGGCCGCCCTGGACTGTGTCAGCCATACCCGGATCATCGACCCGGACGGCGACGGGACCGATACCCGTCTTGCTGCACTGTTGTCACCGCTGACGGACCGGCAATGCGCTGAGCGGGTAAAACAACTCAAGGCTCCAAAGGATTGCCAGGAGCTGGCGGTGCTGACGACCCGGACTGCCGAACCGTTACGTCAGAGCCACAGTGCCGCCGACCAGTTGGCGCTGCTGGACGCGACTGACGCCTGGCGCCGCCCGAACCGCTTTCAACGACTGCTGGCCGTCTGCCGCTGCATCCACCCGGCGCTGCCGGAGAGCCAGGCCAGTGCCCTGATGAAGGCCTACCACACGGCCTGCCAGGTCAGCGCCAAGGCTTTGATGGCGGAGGGCTTCTCCGGCAAGGCGCTGGGGCAAGCAATCCGAAACGAGCGACTCAAACGTATCTCCGCCGTGAACATTCAGACGTCTGACGATTAGCGCGCGGGCCCATGCCGCCCGCGGCCGTCCGGATCAGACCTCCGACCAAATCGACGCATAAGGAAACTGCCTGTGTCCAACCCTGCCGCTCCCGTCGCATTGCTCACCGGTGCCGCCCACCGACTCGGCGCCAGAACTGCTGAACTGCTGCACCAGAGTGGATGGCGGGTCATCATTCATTATCGCAGCCGGGCGCAACAGGCTCGGGAACTGGTTGATACGCTCAACGCGCAGCGGCCGGACACGGCCACCGCGATGCAGGCCGATCTGACGGATGTCGCCGCGGTTAAAGAGCTCGCCCGATCGGCGATCGCCGCCTGGGGGCGCCTCGATGGGCTGGTCAACAACGCATCGGTGTTTTATCCGAACCCCACCGAGGATGCCACGACCGAAGACTGGGACCGCATCCTCCACACCAATCTGCGGGCGCCTTTCGTGCTCGGCCAGGCTTGCCTGTCTGCGCTTCGGGAAAATCAGGGCAGTATTGTCAACCTGATCGATATCTACAGTGAGCGGCCGCTCGCCGACCACCCCCTTTACTGTGCCAGCAAGGCCGGACTGGCGATGCTGACCAAATCCTGGGCGAAAGATCTGGCGCCGGAGGTTCGGGTGAACGGCGTATCGCCCGGCGCGATTTTGTGGCCGGAAGGCGACGGTGCCATCAACGAGGACTACCAGCGCGCGATCCTGGCAAAAACGCCGCTGGCACGAACCGGCAACCCCGACGACATTGCCGGCGCGGTCAGATTCCTGCTGTGCGACGCACCCTTCGTGACCGGTCAGATCCTGTCGGTGGACGGCGGCCGCAGCCTGAACGTGTAACAGGCCGGCTCACAGAGCGACACCCCCGACCCGAACCCGCCTCTGCGATGGTACAATAGCGCTCCCAGCGAATTTTCAGAGGAGTGTTACATGCGCGATGTGGTGATTGTTGCAGCGAAGCGGACCGCCATCGGCGGTTTCGGCGGATCACTGTCCAGCCTGCGGGCCGATCAGCTCGGCTCCGCCGTGATCAAGGCCCTGATGAGTGAGACCGGGATTGCCGCCGACCAGGTCAATGAAGTGATCCTGGGCCATGTCCTCACCGCCGGCCAGGGCCAGAACACCGCACGCCAGGCGGCGATACACGGCGGCATTCCCGCCTCGGTGCCGTCCATGACCATCAACAAGGTTTGCGGCTCGGGGCTCAAGGCGGTGCATATGGCGGTGCAGGCGATTCGCTGTGGCGAC
>JAWVWU010000012.1:0-13631 GCA_033723595.1 Marinobacter sp.
GCAAACGCCTCAAGCTTGTCAAGCACGCCCAGATCCTCGAAGGCCTCAGCATAAAGTTCAATGGCTGCAAACGCCGAGTAACAGCCCGCGCACCCGCAGGCTGCTTCTTTGAGGTGACGGGCATGGGGCGCGGAATCCGTACCGAGGAAAAACCGCGTGTCACCGCTCACCACGGCGTCCTGCAATGCCTGCTGGTGCCTGCGCCGCTTGAGAATTGGCAGGCAATACAGGTGAGGACGAATTCCCCCGACGAGCATGTCGTTGCGATTGAACAGCAGATGCTGGGGCGTCAGGGTGGCGGCCAGGCGCTGGCCGGGCTGTTGGCGTACGAAATCGGCGGAGTCTGCCGTGGTGATATGTTCCAGCACGACTTTCAGGGCCGGGAACCGCGCCAGGGTCGGCGCAAGCACCCGATCGAGAAACACCTTTTCCCGGTCGAAAATGTCAATGTCGGGGTCGGTCACTTCGCCGTGAACCAGCAACAGCATCCCGCAGTCGGCCATGGCCTCCAGCACGTCGTCAATGCGTCGGATATCGGTAACGCCGGAGGCGGAATTGGTGGTTGCACCGGCGGGATAGAGTTTGGCGGCGAGGATGCCCTGGGCAAAGGCCTCGTGAATGTCTGCCGGTGTCGTGGCTTCTGTCAGGTACAGGGTCATCAGCGGTTGGAAATGATCGGAGCCGCTTGCCCGAAGGATGCGCTCACGATAGGCCAGTGCCATGGACGCTGAGGTCACCGGGGGCGTCAGGTTGGGCATGATGATCGCACGACCGAAACAGCGGGCTGTGGCCGGAACAACGCTGGGCAGAAGTTTGCCGTCCCGCACATGCAGATGCCAGTCATCCGGCCGGGTAAGTGTCAATCGCTCGGTCATAACGTGATGGTTTCCTGAATATTTTCTGCGGTACTGGCGGGCCAGGGCCGTAGCCTGTCATGGCCGCAGTATATCAGAAGCCCGGTTTGATTGGGCCTGTGTCAGTCGGGACTCTGTAATAAAAAGGCGTTAAAGAAAACCGCCGGCAGGCCGACAAACAGACCGTAGCCTGGCGATCACAACGCCGGGCGATGAGGCAACCGGGTAACGCCAGATGAACAATAAACCACAGCTGACAATACGGGCCATACTGATCGGTCTGATGCTGATATGGCTGCCGTCGGTATCGGAGGCGGCAACCTACGGCGCAGGCATCGAAAACAGCCGCTGGAATCTTCTGGATTCCGTCTTTGACTGCAGTCTGACCCAGGACATTCCGGGCTATGGCAAGGCGGTTTTCAGGCATCGGGCCGGCGAAGCGCTGACATTTTATCTGGAATCAGAAGGCCGGATGATGCGTCCCGGGCGCGGTTCTCTGGTGGTGGAGGCCCCGGCCTGGCGTCCCGGTGTTGCACCGAGACCCGTTGGTGCCATTGAAGTGGCCGAGAGTAATCGGCCGGTTTCACTGGATCGTCGACAGACCATGATCCTGATCAGCGGCCTGCTCGATGGCATGGCGCCCACGCTGACCCGGCAGGCCTGGTACAGCAGCGATCTGATTCGAGTACGGCTGTCCAACGTCAACTTCGCGCAGCTGTTCGAGAGCTACCGCTCGTGCGTTGCCTCGCTGTTGCCGGTCAATTACGACCAGGTGCGGCGTAGCCGCATCCGGTTTGCCAGCGACAGTGCGAATCTCTCCGACGCCGACCGGCACCTGCTCGATAACATCGTGGCTTACGTGCTTGCCGATGCCACCGTTGAGCGTATTTTTGTCGATGGGCACAGCGACCGGGCGGGCAGCCGGATCCACAATCGCGCGCTCTCGGAAGAAAGGGCGAACGCGGTGGCCGACTATATGATCAGTCAGGGCGTCGCTAAGGACCGCATCATTGTCCGGGCCCACGGCGACCAGTATCCGGTGTCCAGGCGGCCAGCCGACAATCGTCGCGCCACCATTCGGCTTGAGCGTCAGGGCGAGCGGCCCGAAATGCAGCGCGCCAGTAGTGGCACGGATGGCGAATCAAACGGCTAACAGCCCCGCCAGATGGGCCATGACGCTCCTGGCAAGGGCCTGCAGGTGGTAGCCGCCTTCCAGGGTTGAGACCAGCCGATCGTTGGCGTGATCGTGCGCAACGGACGTCAGCATGTCGGTCAGCCAGCGATAGTCATCCTCCTCGAGGTTCAGCTCTGCCAGCGGGTCCAGCCTGTGACCGTCAAAGCCGGCGGACACCAGCACCAGTTGCGGCTTGAAGTCCTGCAGCTTTTTGAGCCAGTCCGTTTCCACGAGCTTGCGGTAAGTGGTCGCCGGGGTGCCGGCCGGAATCGGTGTGTTGACGATATTGTCGGCCTGGCGGTGCACGTGGGAGTGCGGGTAAAACGGGTGCTGAAAGCTTGAGCACATCAGAATTCGTTCGTCGCCCTGCACAATGTCGACCGTGCCGTTGCCCTGATGGACGTCGAAATCCACGATAGCCACCCGTTCCAGCTGATGGAAGTTCACCGCCCGCATGGCCGCCAGGGCGATGTTGTTGTAGAAACAGAACCCCATGGATTTGGCACGTTCGGCATGGTGACCCGGCGGGCGGGCGCAGACAAAGGCGTTTGTGAGCTGGCCGCTCATGACCATATCCACCGCCTCGACGTTGGCGCCTGCTGCCAGTCGCGCAGCCCGCAGGGTATCCGGCATCAGCGCGGTGTCCGGGTCGGTGAAAACCCGCCCGCGGGTGGGCTGCATCAGGTCCAGCTGATGAAGGTACTTCTCCGGGTGTACGGCAAGTAGCTGGTCCCGGGTGATCTCCTCGGGACGGATCCAGTCCAGGTCCTGAGCCAGGCCGCTGTCGGTCAGATAGGATGTGATGGCTCTGAGACGATCCGGGCATTCGGGGTGTTCTGGGCCCATATCGTGTTTCTGGCAATCATCGTGAGAAAAAAATCCGGTGGTCATTGGCAAACCTGGTCTTTTGTCGGTCACTGTTAAGGCAACCGTACAGCTGTTGTTTGGCACCAGTTTATCAGGACGGATGCCCCGGCGTCGTCTATCTTTACGGGTTACAGGGCGGCTGATCCAGCCCGCTGCACTGCCCACTGTGAGAACCTGTGCTCCGGGCAATAA
Organism: Marinobacter sp.; assembly: GCA_033723595.1. GTDB lineage: Bacteria > Pseudomonadota > Gammaproteobacteria > Pseudomonadales > Oleiphilaceae > Marinobacter. The sequence continues at coordinate 3,088 of JAWVWU010000012.1, forward strand.
AACGAAGCGCTGGATTTTACATCGCCCGGCGAGCGCTTAAGATAGACACACTCGCTCCCATCCGGACCATCAGGAGGCCTGTCTTGGGCACCCGTTATCTCGAAAGTCTTTTCAACCCCGATTCCATCGTGATTCTAGGCGCGTCCGAGCGCTCCGACAATCTCGGTGGCATGGTGTTGCGAAACCTGCTGGGGGGGAGTTATCCCGGCCGGCTGCTGGTGGTCAACCAGAACGACTACGACAATGTGCACGGCGTACCCTGCGTCAAGAAAGTCGCCAAAATGGACTTCAGCCCGGAGCTGGCCATCGTCTGTACGCCACCGGACACCGTGCCAAAACTCATCCGGAAACTCGGCGAAGCCGGCGTAAGAACGGCCATCGTGATGACCGGCGGGATGTCCCGCGCCCACAGTAAAACCGGACAGCCGCTGATGTACTCGGTCCGCGATGCCGCCCGGGAAACCGGCATCCGGGTATTGGGGCCCAACACCATTGGCCTGATGGTGCCGGGCCGGAAACTGAATGCGACATACGCGCACATGGGCGCGATACCGGGTAAGGTCGCTTTTGTCGGCCAGTCCGGCACGATCGCCAGTTCGCTGATCGACTGGGCCTTTGCCCGCGGCGTCGGGTTTTCCTACTTTCTGACCCTCGGCGACGGCATGGACATTGATCACGACGACCTGATCGATTATCTCGCGCAGGACAGTCAGACCCGGGCGATTCTGCTGCATATCGAGAACATCCCGAACCCTCGGCGGTTCATGTCGGCGGTGCGGGTGGCGTCTCGCACCAAGCCGGTGATCGCCGTCAAGAGTGGCCGTGTGCCGGAGTCAGAATGGTTTTCCTACGAGTTGCCGGACGGTATTACCCGCAGCGATCCCATCTTCGATGCCATGCTGCAGCGGGCCGGTGTCCTGCGGGTGGACGGGCTCAGCGAAATGTTCGATGCGCTGGAAACCCTGACCCGAATGCGCCCGCTACGTCGCGAGTCGCTGGCGATCATGGCCAATGGTGTCGGGCCCGGCGTGCTGGCGGTGGACCGGCTGTCGGCCCTGGGCGGTGAGTTGGCCGAACTGACACCGCACAGTATCGAGGCGCTGGCGGAAAAGCTGCCGGCCTACTGGACCCGCAAGAACCCCATCGATCTGAACTACGACGCCTCACCGGAGCTGTACGCTGATGCGGTCCGGATTCTGGCCCGGGATCCGGGCGTGGCGAACGTGCTCATCCTGTATGCCCCCAGTCTGACCGAGGACAGTCTGCAGATTACGGACGCGGTGATCCGTGCGGTCAAAGGCACCCGCCTGAACGTCTTTACCTGCTGGCTGGGCCAGGCGACGGTCATGGACTCCCGGGATGCCTTTTACCAGGCCGGCATCCCGTCCTTTTTCTCGCCCGAGAAGGCAGTGAAGGCGTTCATGCAACACGTGAACCACCAGCGGGTTCAGCGATTGCTGGCCGAGACGCCGGAATCGTTCACAGATCATTTTGCCGATCATTCCCAGACCCGCGCCATCGTGCTGAACGCCTTGCGAAGTAAGCGACTGCACCTGTCGAATCAGGAGGCCCGCGAGGTAATCCGCGACTACGGCATCACCACCATTGACACAGTGTACTGCGACGACGTGGAAGAGGTGCTGGAAGCGTTTTCCGTGGAGCGCCGGCCGATCGATGTCACCATTATTCACGAACTGGCCTGTCACCCGTTCATCGTCCAGAAAGGCGGGCAGGGGCGCTACAAGGCCACGATTCAGGGGCTGAACAGCGAGAGCGCCATCCTGGAATCCTGTCGGGTACTGATGGACGAGTACCAGACCTATTACCCGGACAGCGGGTTCCTCGGATTTTCCGTGCAACGGTCCTATCAGCATGTGGGAGGCGTTGCCTTCAGTATCGGTATCACCCGCGACCGGATCTTTGGCCCGCTCGTGGTCTGTGGCGCGGCGGGCGCGCAGATCAGCGTGATCAGCGACCGTCAGATTGCCCTGCCTCCGCTGAACATGGTCCTGGCCAGGGAACTACTGAAACGCACCTACATGTACAAGCTGTTAATGGAGCACAGCCTGAGGCCGGAAGAAGACATCCGCGCCGTGGGCGAGACTCTGGTAACGCTGTCGCAGATTGTCATTGATATTCCGGAAATAAAGGGTCTGGAAATTCTTCCCCTGCTGTTCAACGAGCAGGGCGCGGTGGCGGTGGATGTGGCCATCAACCTGTCCGAACAGCCCGGCCGTCCGATCATTCAGCCGTATCCCCGTGAGTTGGAAGAGTGGATTGTGCTGCCCAAATCGGGCCGCCGGGTCATTCTGCGTCCGGTTCTGGCGGAAGATGAGCCGACCCATCGGGCGTTTCACGAATTGCAGTCACCCGAGTCAATTCGCTACCGTTTTTTCCAGTACCGCAAGCATTTTTCCCGCGAAGACGTCGCTCAAATGGTCCAGATCGATTACGACCGGGAGATGGTTTTTGTGGCCAATGCGCCCCGCGAGGATGGTAAAGGCGAGGAAACCCTGGGAACGGTGCGGGTATGGACCGATGCCGACAATCTGCAATGCGAGTTTGCGGTGATGGTCCATGACAAGATGAAAGGCGAGGGTCTCGGCATGGCGCTGATGCGCAAGATGATCGAATACTGCCGTTCCCGGGGCACCGTAGAGATGATCGGCAATGTCCTCCCGGAAAACAGGCCCATGCTGAAACTGGCCGAGGCGCTTGGCTTCGAGATTCACTTCAACCGGGAGGAGGATGTTATGGATCTTCGCCTGGTGCTGAACGAGCCGGAGCGGGACTGGCAGCGTGAGCGCCTCAAATTGGGCACCCACTGAAGCCAGCCAGCCGGCCGTCCGGATCAGGTGTTGTCGTCGGCGACGATGGCCGAGCGGTCCTCACCGCCGAGCGCGTCGAGCAGGCCGGGAATCAGCCGGGACAGCTCGAGCGTCATCAATGAAAAAGCTGCGTCGAAGCGGGCGGCCGCGTCGTCCGCATCGACATCGTCCAGCTTGTCCTGAAGCGTATCGCCGAACTTCAGCCGTTTGATACCGAGCTCCTCATCCAACACAAATGACAGGTTGTCGTCCCAGGTTACTGACAGCTTCGTTACCATCATGCCCGCCTCAAGGTGATTGCGAATTTCGTCACCCTGCAGATCCAGGCCTTTGCAACGCACGATGCCACCGTCTTCGCTGGTGTCTTTCAGCTCACACTCGGTGCCAAGCGTCAACGTGGCAGGCAGGTCGATGGTTTCGTTGAGCCAGCCGGTAAACGTGAATGAAGGGGCCTGCTCGACCGCTGGGGGACGCACCGGCAGCGAGCCGAGGGATTTCCTCAGAGTCGAGGCCAGGTCTTCGGCCTGCTTGGCCGAGCTGGCGTCGACGACCAGAACGCCTTCGGCCGGGGCCAGATAAGCGTAGCAGCGACGGTTTTTGGAAAAGGCCTGTGGCAGCATCTCCAGCAGAACCTGCTCCTTGATCTCGTCTTTTTCCTTTTTTCGTATCTTGCGGTGCTGCTCCGTCTCAAGCGCGTCCACTTTGTCTGCCACCAGCTCGTTGACCACGGAACCCGGCAGCAGTTTTTCTTCCTTGCGCAGAGCGATCAGGTGATAGCCATTGGCACTGTGAACCAGTTGCTCCCCGTGTTTCCCGAGAGGCGGCACCCAGCCCTGGCGCATGGTGTCCTGGGGGCCACACGGTTTGAAAGCGCTGTCCTGCAGTTGAGCCTCGAGGGCTTCGGCGGTGATATCGAAAGGCTTGGTAAAACGAAACACACGGGCATTACGAAACCACATGGGCGATCGGTCCTTGTTAACGGGTTATAAAAACATTCAGGAAACAGGCAGAAGCGCGCCGACCTGCGCCGGCACGTCGTCGACAGTCAGATCTGCAACACTTCGACCAGAACGGTCTTGATGATAAAACCGACCACGCCTGCACCGAGCACGATAAACATGGTGATGGTGCCAAACCGGCCTGCTTTTGACTTTTTCGCCAGATCCCACACGATAAAGCCCATGAAACCAATCAATGCCGTCAACAGCACGGCCATGGCAATCTGGGAAAATACTGCTTCGCTCATTCGCCGCTCCGGTTATGCGTTGTTGGATGGGTCACGCAGGAACACCCACTGGTCCCCGCTGGATTGTTCTTCACTGAAGGCATAGCCTGCCAGGTTGAAACCTTTCAGATCACTGACCTGGGTGATGCGATTCTGGATGGCATACCGGCACATCAGTCCACGCGCCTTCTTGGCGTAAAAGCTGATCATTTTGTACTGGCCGTTTTTCCAGTCCTTGAACTGTGGGGTGACCACCCGGGCATCAAGATGCCTGGCCTGAACGCTGCGGAAGTACTCGTTGGACGCAAGGTTAATAAGCACCTTGTCGTCCTTCATCAACAGCTCGTTCAATGCCGAGGTCAGGGTGTTCCCCCAGAATGCGTAAAGATCCTTGCCGCGATGATTGGCAAAGCGGGTGCCCATTTCCAGCCGGTACGGCTGCATCAGATCCAGCGGCCGCAGCAGGCCATAGAGGCCGGACAGAATGCGCAGGTGGTTCTGGGCAAATTCAAAATCGTCGTCGCTGAAGCTCTCCGCATCCAGACCTGTGTAAACGTCGCCCTTGAACGCCAGCACAGCCTGTCGGGCATTGTTCGGCGTAAAGGGAGTATGCCAGGATTGATACCGCTCGGCGTTAAGCTGGCCGAGCTTGTCGCTGATGCCCATCAGGTTACTGATCTGGTGGGGCTCGAGCTCCTTGAGCTGATCGATCAGCTCCCGGGCATCCTCCAGAAAGGCGGGCTGGGTGTGGTCGCTGGTCGCCAGCGGGCTTTCATAGTCCAGCGTTTTAGCGGGTGAAATAACCATCAACATGGCGCTCATCCTCATTCATCGGAAGTCTCAAAAGCCGCGCAACGCAATGCAATCGCGGCAATCTGTTTTATTACGTCGACCGCAATGGCCGGATCAGGGTTGCAGGAATGCCAGCAACTGGGCCTGATCGAACGGCCAGTCCAGTTCCTGCCCGGTATCGTCGCGCCGGAGCACGGGGATGCGAGTGCCGTAGGTGGCCACCAGCGCCTCTGACTGGGCGATGTCGATCGCGTCGACCGGAATGGGCTCGGGCAATGGGGTGTGCATCAACAACGCCTCGGCCAGCTCGCACAGGTGACAGTCAGAGGTGGTAAAAAACTGCAGGGCCATAGCGGTCATTGGGCGTTGATCTGCTGACCATTCACCTCGCGGCTGTCCGGCCCCATCAGATACAGATAGGCCGGCATGATCTCGTCCGGTGTTGGATTCGTGTTCGGATTTTCAGCCGGATAGGCACGTGCCCGCATGCTCGTCCGCGTGGCACCCGGGTTGAGCGTGTTGACCCGGATGTTATGGCGCTCATCGTCCAGTTCGCTGGCCAACAGCTGACTCAGGCCTTCCACCGCAAACTTGGAAACAGCATAGGCACCCCAGTAGGCCTTGGCCTTGCGGCCGACACTGGACGACGTGAAGATCATCGAGGCGTCGCCGGACTCCCGCAACAGGGGAATCAATGCCCGGCTCAGCAGGAAGGCCGCATTGACGTTGACGTGCATGACCTTGTTCCAGCCCTCGGGGTCCTGCAGCTCCACCGGACTGCGTTGGCCGAGCAGGGCGGCGTTGTGCAGCAGGCCATCGAGCCGGCCGAAATTCTGCTCAATGGTCATCGCCATTTCTTCGTAGTCCTTGACCGCTGCGCCCTCAAGATTCAGGGGCACAATCGCCGGCATTGGGTGCCCGGCCGCCTCGATCTCATCGTAAACCGCTTCCAGTTTGGAAATGGTCCGGCCCAGTAGAATAACGGTCGCACCATGGGCCGCGTAGGCTTTGGCGGCGGCACGACCGATGCCGCTGCCCGCGCCGGTGACCATAATGATCCGGTCCTTCAGCAAGGCGTCGGGGGCGTTGTAGTCGAACATAGACAAACTCCGGGCTAGCGCTGAAGAGGCGCTGATGTTGGCCAATAACTCGGGCCACAGTATACCGGTTGAGGCGACGAGAAACAGGTCTGATTTGGCGTGACATTGAACGCTGAACTTCGCCCGGATACCGGCTTATCCGGTTCTGTGTTCGCGTTTGGTTATCAGGATCGGGCCGTGATGACAGCCTCATCGATGTCGGCGCGGGAAAGCCCGGCCGACGCGTCAGGCCAGTGGGAGTTTCGATTGAAGGAGGGACGTCAGTTGCGCCGGTGTCTCTACCACGTAGTCGGCCTGCCAGTTGGCGACGTCGTCGGCATCATTGATATAGCCGTAGGCGGCGGCTACGGTCTGCATGCCCGCCCGGCGACCGGCCTCAATGTCACGCTGATGGTCACCGACGTAAAGACCCCGTGCCGGATCGACCGACAACTGCTCACAGGCGAGGAAAATGGCCTCCGGATCCGGCTTGCGGTTGCGCACATCGTCGGGGCAGATGACGGCCCCGGCACCCAGCGCCAGGGCTCTGACCAGCGGGTGTGTAAACCGGGCCGGTTTGTTGGTGACAATGCCCCAGGGCATCCCGGTCCGGGCCAGCAACTCGGGGATCGTGTCCAGGCCGGGGTAGAGTCGGGTGCACTCGGCGACGGTTGCCTCGTAAAGATCGAGAAAACGGTCGAGTTGCGGTCCATAGTCCGGTTCATCCGGCGTCAGGCCAAAACAGGTGCGGATCATGGCCTGCGCGCCATCGGACACCGACGGCCGGATCAGTGCATCGTCGAGGCGCGCCAGTCCAGCTTGCTGGCGAAGCAGGTTGAGGCAGCGTATGAAGTCGGGAGCGGTGTCGAGCAGCGTGCCATCAAGATCAAACAGCACGACGGACAGCGGGCTCGTCACGAATGATCGGCCTCACTCTCCCGGGTTGCGTGCATCAGATAGTTCACATCCACATCACGGCCCAGCTTGTAGACCCGGGTGAGCGGGTTGTAAGTCATGCCGGTGAGCTCCCGGACGGACAGCCCGGCATGGCGCAGATGATCAGCCATTTCAGATGGGCGGATAAACCGGCGCCACTCGTGCGTCCCTTTGGGCAGCATGTTCAGCACGTACTCAGCGCCGACGATGGCAAACAGGAACGACTTCGGATTGCGGTTGATGGTCGACACGAACAGCGAACCGCCAGGTTTGAGCATGCGGGCACACGCCTGCACAACAGACGCCGGATCAGGAACGTGTTCCAGCATTTCCAGGCAGGTGACAACGTCGTACTGCCCGGCATGAGCCGGATCGGCTGCCAGTGACTCAATGGTGATTTGCTGGTAATCCACTTTGATGCCGGACTCCAGTCCGTGCAGGCGTGCTACGGACAGGGGCGCCTCGCCCATGTCGATGCCCGTCACGTGAGCGCCACGCTGAGCCATGCCCTCGGACAGCAAACCGCCGCCGCAGCCGACGTCGAGGGCCCGTTTGCCGGCCAGCGACGCGCGCTCGTCAATGTAGTTCAGCCGCAGCGGGTTGATATCATGCAGCGGTTTGAATTCGCTGGTCGGATCCCACCAGCGACTGGCCAAGGCTTCGAACTTGGCAATTTCATTCTGATCTACGTTCGGGTTCGTCATGGTTCCGGGTCCGTGTTGTTCGAGTCGATAATACAGTATTACGGGGCTGGCGATCAGTCCGATCGTCCGGCGCGAATCCGGGCTGACCAGGCGTGCACCCGCAGCATCAGATCCGGCACGTCCACCCGGGTCAGGCGGCCGTCCTGCATCTGGGGCACGCCACCGATCCAGCTGTGGCTGACCTGCCGGCCGTGGTTGCTGTAGACCAGGTGGGAAGCGGGATCATACACCGGCTGGATAAACGGATCACTCAGATCAATGGCAATCACGTCAGCCAGTTTGCCGGCCTCGAGCGAGCCCAGCTCGTGTTCACGGCCCAGCGCCCGGGCGCCGTTAATGGTTGCCATGGCGAGGGCGCGGTGCGCCGAGAGCGCCGCGGCATCGTTGGCGACGACCTTGGCCAGCATGGCTGCGGTGTTAATTTCGCCAAACAGGTCCAGGTTGTTGTTGCTGGCCGCGCCGTCGGTTCCGATGGCCACGTTCAGGCCAATGTCGCGCAGGGACTCAACCGGACACAGCCCGCTGGCAAGTTTCAGATTCGACTCGGGGCAGTGGATAATGTGCGCGCCGGACCCGGTCAGTGTGTCCAGATCGCTGTCGCTGATCTGAGTCATGTGGACACACTGGGTCATTGACGTGAGCATGCCCTGTTGAGCAATTCGATCAAGTGGGCGCTGCCCCGTTTTTTCGACCGCGTCGGCGACCTCAAAGGCGGTTTCGTGCAGATGCAGCTGTATGCGGGCACCCAGATCATCAGACAACCGGATGGCGCGGGCGAGTGACTCATCCGCCACCGTATAGGGCGCGTGCGGGCCGATTGCCGGCATGATCCAGGGGTCGCCCTGCCACTGCCGGATCAATGCCTCGCCCTTGGCAAGATAGTCGTCCGGGCCGGAGCCCCACATGGTGGGCATCTCGATCAGCGGAAAGCATAGCTGCGCGCGGATACCGATATCGTGTGCCGCCGTCGCCGCCACTTCCGGGAAAAAATACATGTCCGAGAACGTGGTCGTGCCGGTACGCAGCATCTCGGCAATGGCCAGGGTTGTTCCGTCGGCGATAAAATCGGCGCTGACAAACTGGCCTTCCGCCGGCCAGATGTGGTCATTCAGCCAGGTCATCAGGGGCAGGTCGTCGGCCAGACCGCGAAACAGCGACATGGCGGCATGGCCATGCATGTTGATCAACCCCGGCATCAGCACATGGTGTGGCAGGTCAATGGTTTCACGGGCCCGGTACTGACGGTCCGCCTCGTCCTGCGTGACAATCGCAGCAATGCGATCACCCTGGATCAGCAGCGCCTGGTGCTCGAGCACTGTGTTCGCCGGTTCGATCGGAATCAGCCAGCGGGCGTTTATGCGGGTATCCACCGCGACGATGGTGTCTGCTGTCATTCGTTCGGCCTTGAAAATTGCTGAGCGACGAGCGGTCAGGGCGATGGCGACTGCTCAGCGACCTGTCCGGATGGCAGGAAAGTATAACGGCCAGCCTGCAGAGCGACCACCCTCGGGATCAAAACCGTTATACTGACGCGGCCTGCAAGCCAGTGACGGGTTGATGACCGCGTTCGCCGACGTCAGGCCTTGACGATGCTTTCCTGAAACCGGAGTACCGATATGCCCGATTTGTCGATGTCATCACAGCCGTCCCGCAACCTGGGAACGGTTGCCCTCAAGTGGCACGGTGACCGGCTTGATTTGCTGGACCAGCGGCAGTTGCCGCATCGTGAGCACTGGCTGTCGCTGGATTCGGCCGAGGATGTGGCACGGTGTATTCGTGACATGGTGGTCCGGGGGGCTCCCGCCATCGGAATCAGTGCCGCGTACGGGGTCGCCCTGGCCGCCCGGCAGGTATCAGAGGATGGCTGGCAGACGCAGGTTCGCAGCGCAATTGAAAACCTGGCGGCATCACGGCCGACGGCCGTGAACCTGTTCTGGGCATTGTCGCGGATGACGGCGGTGCTTGAACACAGCGGTTCGCGCGCGGAAGCGGTAGACCGCCTGGCGCAAGCGGCTGTCGAGATTCATGAGGCCGACGTGGCTGCCAATCTCGCCATGGCCGATCACGCGCTGGCGGTGATGGATGATCCCGGCCGGTTCTCGGTGCTGACCCACTGCAACACCGGCGCGCTGGCGACCGGAGGCTACGGCACCGCGCTGGGAGTGGTGCGCCGGCTTCATGAGACCGGACGCCTCGCCAATGTGTTTGCCGATGAGACGCGGCCCTGGTTGCAGGGCAGCCGCCTGACCGCCTGGGAACTGGCCCGAGACAACATTCCGGTTACCCTGAACAGCGACAGCGCGGCGGCCGCCATACTTCGTCGTGGCGAGGTGAAATGGGTCATCGTGGGCGCCGACCGGATTACCGCCAACGGGGACGTCGCCAACAAAATCGGTACGTACAGCCTGGCTGTACTGGCGCGCTATCATCAGGTCCGCTTCATGGTGGTTGCCCCGGCAAGTACAGTGGATATGGCGTTGTCATCCGGTCAAGACATCCCAATCGAGGAACGGGACAGCAGCGAGCTACTGGAGCTTCAGGGCACGCCGATCGCGCCACGCAACATCAACGCCTACAACCCGGTGTTTGATGTAACGCCTGCCAGCCTGATTGATGTAATCGTGACGGAGCGGGGCGTGGTGACTTCGCCGGATGCGAAGGGTATGGCAAAGCTGTTCGGCGCAGGAGGCTGCGAGTAATCAGCGTGTCGTGTGGGGTCGTCGCGGCGGTTTATGATGCGAAGGCGTCAGGTGTCCGGGTCGGCCTGTTTTTTATCGGGACCGGGCGCTGGCCCGGCCCTCAGCCTGCGCACGGTCTGCTCCTGTTCTGCCACGAAATGCAGTGACATTTCAAAGCTCTGGCGGGTGAAAGCCAGCACTTGTTCGAAGCCTTCGTCACTCAGTTCCCGGGCGTCATCATGCCCCCTGAAAATGTTGATGAACTGCCGCTCACGCTCGAATTGCAGCGGCAGCCGGCCGAC
>JAWVWU010000013.1:0-13588 GCA_033723595.1 Marinobacter sp.
CGCCATGACAATGCCGGTCTCGTTGTCATCCAGATGAATCACCACCTCGCAGGGTTGCTTCAGAGGGACAGTCCACCCCTGGGGACGTCTGACCAGCACGCCCTTGAGGGATATGTCGATCAGTTCGCTGGTCCAGACCTGCTCCTCCCAGTGCAGCTCGCACTGTGCATCAAAGCCGATACGGTGGAAACGGCGTTTTTCACTGGTCTGAGCAGTCACGGCTGACTCCTGGTTACCGATTCGTAGAGAAAAGCCGACCTTGCCAGGCATGTCCTTCGACCATCGCGCCGCTCAACACCGGGCGCCCTCAGCGGCAAATTGCTCGACGGAACCGGCTGTCCCATTCCCTACCACGACTATAGCCCGATCCCCGGATTCTGACTACCGCGCGGCAGACCACTCAGACGGCGGCGCGCATCACCGGACAACCGGGTGACGTTGTCAGCCTGGCTGATGATAGGCCGGGCTTAATTCGACGACCGCTTCAATGAATGCGCCGGCATGAGCCGGATCCACATCCGGGGTAATGCCGTGGCCAAGGTTGAAGATATGACCAGGCCCGGACCCGTAGCGACGCAGAATGTCCGCAACTTCCTGCCGAATACGAGCCGGGGGCGCGAACAGCATAGCGGGATCCATGTTGCCCTGCAGCGCCACCCGGTCGCCAACGCGAGCACGGGCATCGCCAATATCAGTGGTCCAGTCCAGGCCGACCGCGTCTGCGCCCGAGTCCGCAATGGCTTCGAGCCACTGACCGCCGTTTTTGGTAAAGAGAATAACCGGAACCCGACGACCCTCCTGCTCCCGGATCAGGCCTCTGACGATTTTCTTCATGTAGTGCAGAGAAAACTCATCATAGGCCCAGGTGCTGAGCGCGCCACCCCAGGTATCAAAAATCTGGACTGCCTGGGCGCCCGCCCGGATCTGGCTGTTCAGGTAGTCCGTGACCGAGCTGGCAAGGTGATCCAGCAAACGGTGCATGACCGCAGGCTCCGAGTACATCAGGCGCTTCGCCTCGCGAAAATCCTTGGACGATCCTCCTTCGACCATGTAGGTCGCCAGCGTCCAGGGACTGCCGGAAAAGCCAATCAGTGGCACACGTCCGTTCAGCTCACGGCGAATGGTCGACACCGCCCGCATGACATAGTCGAGATCCGTCTCCGCCGACAGCGTCGGCAGCGCATCCACGTCCGCCGCAGTGCGAATGGTCTGCCGGAACTTCGGACCCTCGCCCGTCTCGAAATACAGGCCCAGTCCCAGCGCGTCGGGGATGGTCAGGATGTCCGAGAACAGAATGGCTGCATCCAGCGGGTATCGTTCGAGGGGCTGAAGTGTCACTTCGCAGGCCAACGGCGTGTTCTTGCACAGGCTGAGAAAGTCTCCGGCCCGGGCACGGGTGGCACGGTATTCCGGCAGGTAACGTCCGGCCTGTCGCATCATCCAGACAGGTGTGCGATCCACCGGCTGGCGGAGGAGGGCTCGAAGCAATCGGTCGTTCTGGAGTTCGGTCATAAGCGCGGGTCTTCCCGTTGCGGTTCATGGTGCCCGGTGTACGTTGCCGTGGGTAGATCCGGACCGGTCACTGATACAGTTTCGTGTGACAAAAAAGGCGACCAGCCTGCTTCGTGCCGGCGGGTCGCCTCTGTGTCTGGGGCGTCGGTGATCAGACGTCCAGATAGTCAAGAATGCCTTCAGCGGCCTGGCGCCCTTCCCAGATGGCCGTGACCACCAGGTCAGAGCCCCGCACCATGTCGCCGCCGGCGAAGATCTTGGCGTTGGAGGTCTGGAACGGAAACTCGGCTTGTTCCAGCGCAGAGACCCGTCCGGAATCGTCGGTGCTGACATCCAGTTCATCGAACCAGTCGGCCGGACTGGGCCGGAAACCAAACGCCACCAGGACCGCATCGGCCGGCACCACTTCTTCACTACCCGGGATCACCTCCGGTCGGCGACGGCCATTCTCGTCCGGATCACCCAACCGGGTCTGGACAAACTTGACGCCTTCCACCTGATCCTCGCCAATAATCGCAATCGGCTGACGATTGAACAGGAACTTGACGCCCTCCTCCTTGGCATTGGTCACTTCGCGACGGGAACCGGGCATGTTGGCTTCGTCCCGGCGATACGCGCAGGTGACGCTGGCCGCCTGCTGGCGAATCGATGTCCGGTTGCAATCCATGGCCGTATCACCACCGCCCAGCACGACAACCCGCTTGTCCTTGACGCTGATAAACTCATCATCCGGCTTGGCGTAACCCAGCCGGCGGTTCACGTTGGACACCAGGAATGGCAGGGCGTCGTAAACGCCGGGCAAGCCCTCGCCCGGGAAACCGCCCTTCATGTAGGTGTAGGTTCCCATTCCCATGAACACCGCGTCGTAGTCATCGATGATGTCCTGGAGCATGACATCCTTGCCGACTTCCGTAGACAGGCGGAATTCCACGCCCATGTCCTCAAAAATCTGGCGGCGACGGGTCATGACATTCTTCTCGAGTTTGAACTCGGGAATACCGAAGGTCAGCAGTCCGCCGATTTCCGGATACCGGTCAAAAACCACCGGCTTGACGCCGTTGCGCGCCAGAATGTCTGCACAACCCAAGCCGGCCGGGCCTGCACCGATCACGGCCACTTTCTTGTCGGTCCACTTGACGTGAGACAGATCGGGCCGCCAGCCGAGGGCAAACGCGGTATCCGTGATGTATTTTTCAACCGAACCAATGGTGACCGCGCCGTAGCCATCGTTCAGCGTGCAGGCACCCTCGCAGAGCCGGTCCTGGGGACAGACCCGGCCACAGACCTCAGGCAGTGAGTTGGTCTGGTGGCAGAGCTCTGCCGCCTTGAGGATATTGCCCTCGGACACCAGCTTGAGCCAGTTCGGGATGTAGTTGTGAACCGGACACTTCCACTCACAGTACGGATTACCGCATTCCAGGCAGCGGTGCGACTGACTGGCCGCCTCTTCCTGACGGAACGGATGATAGATTTCACCAAACTCTTTCTTCCGCTTTTTTGCCGGTACCTTTTTCGGGTCAACACGCCCAACCTCGACAAACTGGAAGTCGTTACTCAGTCTTTCTTTCATCGTGTAGCTCTCGTTAGCGCAATTTCGTGGCCCGCTGTTAACCCGCCCGGAAGGCATCGACAGCGTGCTTCAAATCAGTCAGACCGTTGCTGTGGCCGCCTATTCAGGCCGCCCACGCGTGCTTGCCAGCAAACTGCGCAGACTGGCAGCCTTGGGCTTAACAAGCCAGAAACGTCCGACATAATCGTCGAAATTGTCAAGAATATGCGCGGCCCACTCACTGCTGGTTTCGGCAACATGCTCCCGGATCACGCCACGCAGATGGTTGCGATATTGCTCCATGTCTTCGCTGGAAATCCGCTGAATCTCCACCAGTTCGTGGTTGTATTTGTCGACGAAGGTGTTGTTCTGGTCGAGCACATAGGCAAAACCGCCGGTCATGCCTGCACCGAAGTTATGACCGGTTGCACCCAGAACGGTGACCAGGCCCCCGGTCATGTACTCACAGCAATGGTCGCCAACCCCTTCGATCACGGCCTTCGCGCCGGAGTTCCGGACACCGAACCGTTCGCCAGCGGTGCCGGCAGCAAACAGTTTGCCGCCGGTCGCACCGTACAGGCAGGTGTTACCCACAATCGAGGTTTCCTGTGATTTGAAGGTGCTGTTGGCCGGAGGCCGGACAACCAGTTTGCCACCGGTCATGCCTTTGCCGACGTAATCGTTGGCATCACCTTCAAGATTCAGATTCAGACCGTCAACGTTCCAGACCCCGAAACTCTGACCTGCCGTGCCGGTCAGATCCAGCGTGATCGGGGCGTCAACCATGCCCTGATTACCATGAATCTGTGCGATTTCGCCGGACAGCCGTGCCCCGATTGAACGGTCACAGTTGGTCACACGATACGCCCACTGACCGCCGGTCTTGTTGGCAATGGCATCGGCCGCATCAGCCACCATACGTTCAGCCAGCGCACCCTGGTCAAATGGGCGATTCCGGTCGACCTGACAAGTATGGGGTTTGTCCGCGGGAACCAGGTCGTTGCTCAGCAGACTCGACAGGTCAAGTTTCTCCTGGCGAGGGGTATCGCCGGGCAGGCGCTCCAGCAGATCGGTACGACCGACCAGCTCCTCCAGCGTCCTGACCCCGAGTTTCGACATCCACTCCCGCGTCTCTTCAGCGACAAAGCGGAAGAAGTTCATGGCCATTTCGACAGTGCCGTTGAAATGCTCGTCCCGCAGATACTGGTTCTGAGTGGCCACCCCGGTCGCACAGTTGTTCAGATGGCAGATACGCAGGTATTTGCAGCCCAGCGCGACCATGGGTGTCGTTCCAAAACCAAAACTTTCGGCACCAAGAATGGCCCCCTTGACCACGTCGAGGCCGGTTTTGATGCCGCCGTCGGTCTGAAGACGGACTTTGCCGCGCAGGTCGTTGGACCGCAACGCCTGCTGAGCCTCACTGAGCCCCAGTTCCCAGGGCGAGCCGGCGTAGCGGATCGACGTCAACGGACTGGCCGCCGTGCCGCCGTCGTAACCGGAAATCGTAATCAGGTCGGCGTAGGCTTTCGCGACCCCGGCGGCAATGGTCCCCACGCCGGGCTCAGACACCAGCTTGACTGACACCAGCGCTTGCGGATTGACCTGTTTGAGATCGAATATCAGCTGAGCCAGGTCTTCAATCGAATAGATATCGTGATGCGGCGGTGGTGAGATCAGCGTCACACCGGGAACCGAATAACGCAGACGGGCGATCAGGTCATTGACCTTACCTCCCGGCAACTGGCCACCTTCGCCGGGCTTGGCACCCTGCGCGACCTTGATCTGCATGACGTCTGCACTGCGCAGGTATTCAGCGGTCACGCCGAACCGACCTGAGGCAACCTGCTTGATCTTCGAGCGGCGCTCGGTGCCGTAACGGGCAGGATCTTCACCGCCTTCCCCGGAGTTGGACCGACCACCCAGCGTATTCATGGCCATGGCCAACGCCTCGTGGGCCTCCGGAGACAGCGCACCCAGTGACATAGCGGCGGAATCGAAGCGCGGGAAAATCGCCTCAACGGGCTCTACCTCGGCGAGATCAACGGTTTTGATGTCCTTACGGAAAGACAGCAAGTCCCGCAGGGTCGCGACCGGCCGCTCGTTAACCAGCGCGGCGTACTCACGATACTGGCCATACTCGCCACTGCTGACCGCCTCCTGCAGCGTCCGCACCACGTCCGGGTTGAACGCGTGGTATTCCTGCCCGTGGATGTATTTCAGCAAACCACCTGGTGATATCGGTTTGCGGGGCTTCCAGGCGGTACTGGCCAGCAATTCCTGGTCCTGCTGAAAGTCGAAGAAGCCGGCGCCCTGGATACGGCTGGGCACACCCTTGAAGCAGAGATCGACCACGTCGTCGGCAATACCGATGGCCTCGAACAACTGCGCTCCGCGGTAGGAGGTTATGGTCGAGATACCCATCTTCGACAGGATTTTCAGCAGACCCTTGTTGATACCCTTGCGGTAGTTATTCTTGGCCTCAATCGGATCCATCAACACCTCACCGGTACGGATCAGATCGTTGAGTACCTGATAGGCCAGGTACGGGTAGACCGCCGTGGCGCCAAAGCCAAACAGCACCGCAAACTGATGGGAGTCCCGGGCCCAGCCCGTTTCCACTACGATGTTGGCGTCGCACCGCAGGCCCTTGGCGACCAGGTGGTGATGGACCGCGCCGGTGGCCATGAGAGTGCTCGCAGGGATCTCGTCCTGCTTGAGTTCCCTGTCGGTCAGTACCAGCAGCACCTTACCGTTACGGACGGCCTGCTCGGCCTGCTCGCAGATCGCCTCGATGGCCTTTTTCAACCCCAGTTCCGGCCGGTAGTTCATTGAGATCTGGGCGACTTCAAAGCCGGGACGATCATTGTTGACCAGACGCAGGAACTTCGCGGGCGACAACACCGGCGTCGACAGGATAATCCGGTCCGCATGCTCCGGGGTTTCCTCGAACACGTTGCGCTCGGCGCCCAGGCAGGTTTCCAGTGACATAACAATGGATTCCCGCAGCGGGTCGATGGCCGGGTTGGTGACCTGCGCAAACTTCTGGCGGAAATAATCGGCCACATGACGGACCCGGCTGGAGAGCACCGCCATCGGTGTGTCGTCGCCCATCGAACCGACCGCTTCCTGGCTATTTTCGGCCAGCGGACGCAGAACCTGATCACGCTCCTCATAAGAGATCATGAACATTTTCTGGTGAACCAGCAGCTCATCAGGCTCCAGCAACTTGAATTCGGGGGTATCCTGGTTGAGCGTCGCCTCAACCCGCAGACCTTTTTCCCGCAACCAGCGTTTGTAGGGCTGGCTGCTCTTGAGCCGGTCGTCGATGTCTTTGGTATGCAGCACCTCGCCGGATTCGGTGTCAATCGCCAGCATCTGCCCCGGGCCCACACGACCCTTGGCCACCACATCTTCCGGCTTGTATCCGTAGGTGCCGATTTCCGACGCCAGAGTGATGAAGTCGTCTTTGGTGATGACATAACGGGCCGGACGCAGACCATTGCGATCCAACATGCACACGGCATAACGCCCGTCCGACAGGACCAGGCCGGCCGGACCGTCCCACGGTTCCATGTGCATGGAGTTGTACTCGTAGAATGCCCGCAGCTCCGAATCCATGGTATCGACATTCTGCCAGGCCGGTGGAATCATCATGCGCGCGGCACGGAACAGGTCCACGCCCCCGGCTAGCAGGACTTCCAGCATGTTGTCCATACTGGACGAGTCTGAGCCGGTCAGGTTTACCAGGGGTTGCAGGGTCTGAAGATCCGGCAGATCCGGCGAGCTGAACTTGGACGCGCGGGCGATGGCCCAGTTGCGGTTTCCATCGACGGTATTGATCTCACCGTTATGCGCGAGATAGCGGAACGGCTGAGCCAGCGGCCACTTCGGCATTGTGTTGGTCGAAAAACGCTGATGGAACACGCAAATCGCGGTCTTCAGTTCCGGATCTGCGAGGTCCGGATAGAACGCGGTGAGGTCCGCCGGCATCATCAGACCTTTATAGGACAGGGTCTTGTGCGAGAGGCTGCAGATGTAAAAGTCGTCATCGTCTGCCAGATCCGACTCGGCATGCCGACGTCCGACAAACAGACTGATCGCGAAGTCACGCTCGGTCTTACCCGCCGGTTCAACAAACACCTGTTCTATTTGCGGCAGACAGTCCAGTGCCATGGGGCCAAGACACTCATTATTGGTGGGCACGGTGCGCCAACCAACGATATCCAGCCCCTGTTCGGTCAGGCGACGCTCGACGGCCGCGCGTCCCGCCGCGGCTTTCGATGCGTCCTGACTCAGGAAGATCTGGCCCACTGCGAACTGATCAGCCAGCGCTTTGCCAAACGCGTCCTGGGCTACTTTACGCAGGAAGCCATCGGGCTTCTGGATCAACAGGCCACAACCATCACCGGTCTTGCCGTCCGCCGCAATACCGCCGCGGTGGGTCATGCAAGTCAATGACTCGATGGCAGTTTGCAACAACCGGTGGCTGACTTCGCCCTTCATGTGGGCGATGAGGCCAAATCCGCAGTTGTCCCTGAATTCATCGGGATGATACAAACCTGTCATCATAAGCGTTCTCTCGCGTAGAAATTCTTTTCTATCAAAGGCTTAAAGTCATGAGATCTATAAGCGTACCCTTTGACACGGGAAATGGGGGCTGGCTATTTTACACACGTAGAAGTACCTACTCAAATGAATGAGCAGGGCACGACATTCTACGACCGGTGAACTCGACCGGATGCCCGCCGGGAACCGCCCGTTTCAGGCACTTCCCGACCAGGCCAGACTTTGGTGAGCCGTCACACTGGCTCTGGGATTCGCCGGGTGGTCGGAACCCTGGCGTGCACAGTCATTGCGCGCCAGAGGCAAAATCTCGCGTCAATCTTGTCAGTGACGCCAGCCCCCCAAGCGGGAGCCGCGCCAACTCGGTGATCACATCGACGCCTGCATACTGACGCTGTTCGCTAGATGGTATTGATCGGGCGAATCCAGGAGTCGTGCTCTCTGAGGGCCTTTGGCAGGTCGGCCATGGCCTTGCTTACCGCCGTCTTGGTTGATTCATGACCATAGAATACCACAAACCAGTCCCGCCCTTTCCTTTCGCTTCGTGTGTAGTGCAAATTGGCAACGCTCTCATGCTGGTTTATGAAGCGGACCGCGGTTGCCTCTTCGTATCCGGCAATCAACTGCGCTGTGAAGCCGGTCTTTTCATGCAGCGTTGCGAGCGGCACGAACCGGGCCGCTAGCGCCGGCTTCCAGGCTGGCGTGGCGTCGCCCGTTGTCCCATCGGACGAACCGGACTGTTTTCCCGGATTTGCAGCGGGGCGAGCCGGTGCCGGCTCTGGTGGAGCCGTGGCTTGCTCAGATGATGTTAGCTCACTTTTGGCGTCCCGGGCGGCAGTCGCTTCCACCGGCGCATCGGCGCTTTGTATCGCCACACCGGCTTCAGAACTGGACACTTCAGCCGTCTTCCCGGCAATCAACTCTGCATCCGATTGTGAGGGCTCACTTACGCCAGAGCCCTGGTTTTCCGGAGGTATAATAGTTTGGGCCGGCAACGTAGTTGGCTCTGGCGCAGGCATCTCTGACACCGGCGGGGACGGAGCCGGCTCCACAGTTTCGCCCTTGTCGAAATGATCGGGGCCCAGCGTTATGGTCGAGCGCGTCCGCTCTGTGACAGCGCTTTCTGGCTGATCGGTCTGGGCTGTGACCGCATCGTATTGCCGGGAAACCAGCCACCAGGATCCGGCCAGCAGGAGGATCACGACCGTTGGCCACTTGAGACCTGACAGCAGCGCCGCCGGTCCGGGTCGATCTGAACTGACTGATGCAAGCCCCAGCCAGACCGCCGGCGTTACTCGTTTGAGGCGACCAAAGCTGCCCTGACTCAGCTCGTATATCTGCGCCATGTTTCTGGTTGACAACAACTCACTGACTTTTCCGCCCGCCCGATGGACGCGGGGCTCAAGATAGGCGGCAATTTCTGCCTGCACCAACGGCCGTAGATGAACCTGGTGAACAGTCGACCCGCCGGTCAGATCCGCCTCCAGGCCCGCCTGCTCGACCAGGGAATCCAGCCCTGCCAACACCGGAACGGCACACTGACTGGTATCTGCAGCCTGGTGAGCGGCCAGAATCAATCGAATCAACTCCGAGGGAACCCGGTCGGCGTCATCAATCAGCAGTACCAACCGACGACCTTTGCGTGTGGCCGACTCGCTCCAGCGGAAAAAACCGAAAATGGCATCCTGCGGTGAGTCACCGTCAACCAGCCCCTGGTAGGCAATACCCAGCAGATGTCTGGCAAGTGCCTGCGGACTGGTTAACGCGTCAGCCTCGAGCGGGTGAAACGCCAGGCGAGCCGACTCACTGCGCACCAGTTCCGCCAGGATCCTTGTTTTGCCTGCCCCCTTGGCTCCAGTCAGCAACAGCGCCATGTCGCCAAATCCGCACAGATGCCGTAACGACTCAAGTGCGTGCTGACGTTGCGCGTCCGGGAAGAACGGCAGATCCATCGCCAGCGGATCTTCACGCAACCCGAAGCGCTGCTGGAGTCGCGGAAAAAGTCCGCCCGCTTCAACACCGGTCATTGTTCCATCGGTGGCCATCACCCTGCTCCCTGCAGATGTATCATGACCGGCTCTGGCAAAACGCGGTCAGCGTTTCCTGCAGGCAGCTGCGATCAAAATCGCTGGTCACCACAGCCTTACCCAGCGCCTGCAACAGAACCAGTCGCAGCGAGCCGTCGATGTTTTTTTTGTCAACGGCCATCAGCTCCATGAACCGATCAGGGGACATGTCCCGGGGCGGCGCCTCAGGCAGGCCTGCCTGTCGAACCAGTGCAAACAGCCGATCTCTTTCACCCATGTCTATCCAGCCCAGACGCGCCGACAAATCGCCGGCCATCAGCATCCCGGTACCGACCGCCTCGCCGTGCAACCAATGTCCGTAGCCGGCGTGCGTTTCAATCGCGTGTCCAAAGGTATGCCCAAGATTCAGCGTCGCACGCACGCCACCTTCGCGCTCATCACGTGCCACCACGTCGGCCTTGCAAGCACAGGAGCGGTAAATAGCCTCCGCCAGCGCAATCGGCTCCAACGCGAGCAGATCGTCGATGGAAGACTCGAGCCAGGCCAGGAAGTCCGCGTCGCGGATCAACCCGTATTTGATGACCTCGGCCAACCCTGCAGGCAACTCACGCGACGGCAGTGTGGCCAGTGTCGCCGTGTCAATGAGGACGGCCTCGGGCTGATGAAATGCCCCAATCATATTTTTACCCAACGGATGATTGATGCCGGTCTTGCCGCCAACCGATGAGTCGACCTGGGATAACAGCGTGGTCGGGACCTGGATAAACGGGACGCCGCGCTGATAGGTCGCCGCGGCAAAGCCGGTCATGTCTCCCACGACACCACCCCCAAGCGCAACCAGCGTGGTCCTGCGATTGTGGCGGCGGGACAGCAGCGCATCAAAAATCAGGTTGAGGGTTTTCCAATCCTTGTATTCCTCGCCATCAGGGAGGATCACCGAATCCACCTGTTTGTCGGGGAAACTGCGGCGGACCTCCTCGAGATACAGAGGCGCGACCGTTTCATTGGTAACAATCATCACCTGCTGGCCGGCCACAAACGGGGTCAGATCGCTCGATCCCAGAAGCCCCTGGCCGATCATGATGGGATAACTGCGATCGCCAAGCTCGACGCGAAGCTCTCGAACATCGTCATGCATGCTTGTGACTCTCCTTGCGAACCTGGCGGCGATGGCGCGGTGTCTTCGGACTGATCCGATTGATCAGTTGCCGAACAACCAACCTCGGACTCTTGCGATCGGTGTGCATGACAATGTCAGCCAGCTCGCTGTACAGCGGATCCCGGACTGCAAAAAGCTCACGCAGAACTGCCTCGGGATCATCGTTCTGCAACAGCGGCCGATTTCGGTCACGACGGGTCCGTTCAACCTGCTGGTCAATCGACGTTTTCAGATAAACAACCAGCGCATCCTGCTTTAATACGGGATGATTTTCGGGCCTCATGACCGCGCCGCCCCCGGTGGCCAGAACAATCTGATCTTCATGGGCCAACTCCGCCAACATGGCGGACTCACGAACGCGGAACCCGGACTCACCTTCGACGTCAAAAATCCACGGAATATTGGCTCCGCATCGCGCCTCAATGAGGCGATCGGAATCGACAAAACGAAAACCCAGTTCTCTGGCTAACTGTCGACCGATTGTGCTCTTCCCGGCACCCATCGGACCGACGAGAACGATACGCTTTGGCAACGACATGGTGACTCGCTCTTCTCAAACCTGGCGGGTGAGAATAGCACAGGGAGGCTTTTTCCATAAGATTCAGCAACACCAGACACGAAAAAGCCGCCCTGATGGGCGGCTTCTGGTTTCGTTGAAGCGTCTTATTTGATCAAGTCGCCCTTGAGGATTTTCGGTGTTATGAAGATCAACAACTCGCTGCGCTGATTACTATGCTCCGTGCGCTTGAACAATGCACCAAGGTACGGAATGTCGCCCAGGAACGGCGTTTTGGTCGTTGTTGTGGTCGCTTCCGACTGGAAGATCCCACCAAGGACGACGGTTTCGCCGTTACCGACAAGCACCTGCGTGGTCACCTCGTTGGTGTTGATGCTGGGAATGCCTGCCGTCACCTCACCGCGGGAATCCTGATTCACGACCAGATCCATGATGATCTTGTCATCCGGGGTGATCTGGGGCGTCACCTCAAGTGACAGTGCGGCTTCCTTGAACGATACCGATGTCGCACCGCTGGAAGACGCTTCCTGATAGGGAATCTCTTCACCTGACTTGATTTTCGCGGTCTGACGATCGGCCGTTACCACGCGAGGCTGCGACACGAGTTCAGCCTTGCCATCACTCTCCAGGGCAGACAGCTCAAGATCGATCAGGAAATCCTTGCCACCAAAGCCAACGGCAAACGACGAGGTGCCGGTATCGGTCACCCCAAGATCAACGCCCAGCGCGCCCGGGAAGGTAATGGTGCCGCCGTTATTGATCGCGGCTGAACGCGCTTCCGTCAATGTATCCAGCGAGCCACCAAACGTCAGAATGTTATTGCCGTCCTTGCTGTAGCCACCGCCACCCCAGCGGATACCCAGTTTATCCGCAACGTTGGTCTGCGCGCGCACGATGCGGGCCTCGATCGAGACCTGACGCACAGCCACGTCCCAATTCGTAACCAGCCGGCGAATCTCTTCCAGTTTCTGGGACGTTTCGCGGACACTGATTGTATTGGTGCGGTTGTCGGAGGAAATAAAGCCCCGGTCAGAAATCAGCTCTTTGTCCTTCTTGATCAGATCGACAATGTCGGATGCCTTGGCGTAGTTCACCTGGATAATATCCAGCCTCACCGGCGCCAGTTCGGAGATCTGTTTGTTGGTTTCAAGTTCCAGCTTTTCCCGCGCCGCAATTTCATCAGCCGGAGCCACCAGCAGGACGTTACCGATCTGGCGCTTGTCAAGCCCCTTGGTTTTCAGGATAAGGTCCAGGGCCTGATCCCACGGCACATTCTGCAGGCGCAGCGTGATACTGCCGCTGACGGTATCGCTGGCCACCAGGTTGAGACCGGTAAAGTCGGCGATCAACTGAAGTACTGAGCGGACTTCAATATCCTGGAAGTTAA
The DNA here is from genome assembly GCA_033723595.1 of Marinobacter sp. GTDB lineage: Bacteria > Pseudomonadota > Gammaproteobacteria > Pseudomonadales > Oleiphilaceae > Marinobacter. Next base: position 12,715 of record JAWVWU010000013.1, read on the forward strand.
GAGACAGCTTGTCACCGGAATACGGGAATTTGGACTCCTGACGGCTTTCGGCCTCTTTCTGGGTCAACGGCTCTACACTGACCGTAAACTCATTGTCAGCCTGGTAGGCGATGTAGTCGTAGTTGCCTTCAGGGCGAATTTCCACGACCGCATTATTGCCTTCCTTATAGGTGTCCACTCGGGTAACCGGTGTGGCAAAATCGGTCACATCAAGGCGACGACGCAGGTCTGACGGCACCTCGGTATTATCCATGACCAGCTTGATGCGACCGCCGGTTTCAGTCAGGTCTACCGGCGTTTTCGAGTTCGGCAAAGATACAATCACTTTGCCCTCGCCGTTTTCACCTCGACGGAAATCAATGCCCTGCAACCCGCTCGACTGTCCAGAACCGGCCGTTGCGGAGCTGGACGCTGACATCGACGGTGCAGATGACTGGGCCGACCCACTGCTGGACGCGACACCCGAATCACCACCGATCGTCAGAATCAGTGAATCCTGGTTTCGGGTCGTGGTGTAGGGCGTCAGCTCGACCAGGTTGAAAATCAACCGGGTCCGGTCCTTGGTTTCGACGACCGTCATACTCTGGGCATTACCCGACCCCAGGGAGATGTTGCGGCTTTTGAGCGCACTCTGGGTGTCACGCAAATCAACCGCAATCCGGGCAGGCCGCTCGATGGTGTACCCGGTAGGCTGAGGCGGTTGCCCGTCAAATTTTAGAACGACCTCGGTCCGGTCCCCCGGGATGGAGGTGAAAGACACATCCTGCAGGGTGACCGCACTGGCCAGACCGGACACCACTGCAAGCGTTATCGCACTGACGCATACGGTAAGTTTTCTGAACATTGCTAGCCTCGACCCCAACCTGTTTAATTC
>JAWVWU010000014.1:0-13536 GCA_033723595.1 Marinobacter sp.
GACCGTAATCGCCCGGCAGCGGGCAGCGTCAGGCCCGCCCGAACCGACAAGGCCGGCTGCGGTATTCGCTTTGCAGCCGACGAACTGCAGGCCGGTATCGATTTCTCGGGCGCCCGCGCACTGTGCCCCCGGGATGACCAGACCGACGGCAGCGATGGATCAGCCGTCGCTGCGGGTAAACACCGGCCAGCTCAGGGTGACTCGCAGTCCGCCTGACAGGTCGTTCCGTACCTCTATCTCGCCGTCGTGGCTGCGCATGATGTCCCGGGCGATCGCCAGACCCAGCCCCCAGCCGTGGCCGCTCCGGGATTCGTCCGTCCGAAAGAACGGCTCGAACAGATGCGCCAGCGCATCCTCACTGACACCCGGCCCACCGTCTACGATATCGCAGGTCAGTTGTTGGCCGGTTTGCGCGACCGAGAGTGAAATCGACTGCCCCGGGGGGGTGTGATCGAGCGCGTTCTGAAGGATGTTGTCCAGCGCCCGATGCAGAAGTCCGGCATCGCCAAGCACCGTTGTCGCCTGACAGCCCGGCGCGACAGTCAGGTGGCAGTCTACCCGCTGGTGCTCGGCGAATTCGGTCACATTCTGCAACACCTCGTTGAGCACCGCCACCACCCGGACCGGCTCACGCTGAATGTCCAGGCCCTGCTCCGACAACCGATACAGCGTCAGAATCTGGCCGGTCATGGTCTCCATTCGCTCATTCTGCCGCTGGATGCTGGCCATGAGCTCGTCGTCTGCACCGCTGTCCCGGGCCAGCTCAATGGCGATTCGCTGTCGGGCCAGAGGGGTCCTCAAATCGTGGGAGATATCCCGCAGAAGGTGTTTCTGCCGCTCCAGCAGATTGTACAGCTGTTCGGTCATGGCGTTGAACGCCCGGGCCAGCGCGCCGATCTCATCACGCCGATGGGCAATGGCCGGCTTCACTCGCAGCGAGGTATCGCCCGCTGCGATCGCTTCGGCCGTTACCTCCACATGCCGCAAGGGCTTGGAAATACGACGGGCAACCCACCAGCAGGCGAGCGTCACAATACAGAACGTCAGGCTCAGCTCAAAAAGCCTCAAAAGACGCGGGTCCAGCCAGCCATCGCCGCCGGCCCGGGGCCAGGCGACCAGGCGGAAGCCCTCACCCGCGTCAATGACCGCCGGTTGCTGACGATACCAGCCAGCCCCGATGCGTTCGCGAATGCGCTTGGGCAGATCGCCATCGTGGTGGGCCGGGTCCAGCAGCACCAGGTGCAGGTCAAGTCGCTGCCCCTGCTCTTTCAGGTAGCGCCAGACCGCCCCGCGCTCACCGGTAGCCTGCAAGCGGATCGCCTCGTCGGCCACGTCGTGTAATCCGGCCTGGCGCTCAATGCTCTGCCGCTCACGGGCAATCAATTCGTAGGTGGTGATATTGCTAAGCGCTACGGTCAGCGCCATCGCCAGCCAGATCAGGGCAAAGATGCGCCAGAACAGCGAAAATCCGAAACGCTGTCTCACGACACGCTCCGATAGCTGTAACCAAGGCCCCGAACCGTTTCGATACGGGGTGGATCATCTCCCCCCAGTTTGCGACGCAGGTTGCTGATGTGCATGTCCAGCGTGCGATCATGTGAGGCCAGCCGACGCCCCAATGCCCACTGCATCAGGTCGGTTTTGCGCACGACACTGCCAGCGTGGGCAAGCAGAACCTGAAGCACCTCGTACTCGGTGGCGGTCAGGTCCAAAGGCTCACCGTTCTGAAAGATGCGACGCTGATCCGGCTCTACCCGCAGATCTCCGTGGACATGGGCTTCATCGATACTGGCTTCCTGATCCCAGGCCACCCGTCGCAGAATCGCCTGTAACCGCGCCACCAGTTCGCGCGGGTTGCAGGGCTTGGGAATGTAGTCGTCAGCACCGACTTCATAGCCCACAATGCGATCCGTCTCATCGCCACGGGCGGTCAGCAGGACCACCGGCAGATGCGTCTGGGCGCGGAGCTGACGCAGCACTTCCAGCCCATTGATGTCCGGCAGCATGATGTCCAGCACCACAATATCGCAATGATTCTCCGCGGCCAGCGTCAGGCCGTCGCGACCACCGGCCGCTTCCCGAACGGTGAAGCCCTGCCCGGTCAGATAACGGGCAAGCAATTGCCGGAGCTCGTCATCGTCTTCAATCAACAATACCCGGTTCTGCATACAGTCCGTCCTGTCACGCGGTTACGACACCGGAGCAGTCTACCACGGGGAAAAACCCTCACCACCGGCCTGCTCGAGCGTTTTACACAACCTTTACACCTTACTGACAGCCCCTGACATCGCCCTGGATAGGCTGATATCCGTGCCACCCACCCTACACGGAGCTTTCCCATGAAAAGACTTTCCCGACATGCCCTGCTGTTCTCTGCCCTGCTGACTACCTCTGCGCTGGTGAGCCCCCTGGTTCATGCCGCGGAGCTCCACAACGGCGATCGCAAAGCGGATCTGTGCGAGCGACTTAAAAACCACGATGGCCAATGGAACAACGAGGCGCATGCAGCCCGGATGCAGCAGTGGGCCGACAAAACGGCTGACCGGCTTGAGCTGTCCGACCATCAGCGCAGAATCTGGGATGACATCCAGCAGGAACGCCAAGAGCAGCGACAGGCGCGAGCCAAAATCTGGCGCGAAAAAATGGAAAAACGATGCGGCAATCAATAGGCGGGTGATCGCCGGGCCGGTTCTGGCGTATGGTATCGGGTAACTGTCTTTCAAGGAGCGCCCCGGTACCATGGCAGAACCTGCCCAGCCTGCCCTCAGCATTCGAACGGTCGACGCCATCGATAAAATTCCGGAAGCCACCTGGCAAGCGTTCAGCGGCCCGTCAAATCCGTTTTTGCAGTATCGTTTTCTGCAGGCACTGGAGGACAGCGGCTGCACGACTGCCGGTACGGGCTGGCAACCGTCGCATTTGATGCTTTACCGGGGCGAGACCCTGGTGGGCATCGCGCCTGCCTACCGGAAATCCCACTCCATGGGTGAATACGTTTTCGACTGGGCCTGGGCAGATGCCTATCAACGCTACGGACTGCCCTACTACCCCAAGCTGTTGATGGCCGTCCCGTTTACGCCTTCCGTCGGAAAGCGTCTGCTGCTTGCCGCAGAGGAGCGCCAGCGACTGCAGCCCGATGAACTGAAAGAGGCGCTGGACACGCTGGCGGAAGCCATTGATGTGCACTCCTGGCACCTGCTGTTCCCTGACAGCGACGATCAGGCGCTGCTCGCACCTGCCGGCCACCTGCACCGCCTGGGCTGCCAGTTTCACTGGTTTAACCGGGGCTATCAGACCTTCGACGATTTTCTGGCAACGCTGACGTCCCGGAAACGGAAGTCCATCCGCAAGGAACGTCGTCAGGTTGCCGACCAGGGCATCACCTTTGTCCACTTCCCGGGCGCTTCGCTGCCGGCACATGTGCTGTCGGCGTTTTACGTTTTTTACCAGGCGACCTATCTCAAGCGCGGTCAGCGCCCGTACCTCAACCTGGAATTCTTCCAGGCACTGCAGCAACGCCAACCCGACCGGATACACGTCGTGATGGCGGTAAAGGACGGCGAAATGATCGCCGGCGCACTTTTCCTGATCGGCGAAGACACCTTGTACGGACGCTACTGGGGCTGCCTGGAGGAATTTCAGCACCTGCACTTCGAGACCTGTTATTACCAGGGCCTGGATCTGGCCATCGCGCGGGGGCTGCGTTGCTTTGACGCCGGGGCTCAGGGCGAGCACAAGCTGGTGCGCGGGTTCGAACCCCAACTGACCCACTCATTCCACTGGGTCGCCCACCCGGGCTTTGAAGAGGCCATCAGCCGCTTCTGCGAGGAAGAGGCCGTCGACGTTACCCGCTATCGTGACGCCGCTCGGGAGGCTCTGCCCTACCGCCAGGACGACCCGTGAACCAGACCGGTTTTGGCCTGCCGCCAGCTACCCGGGACTTTAGCGCCCGGAAGCTCCCAGGTAACGAGTCAGTACCGATTGCCACTGGTCACTGGCGATAATGGTCAGCAGGGTCTGGTTCAGGGGCTCACGGAGTTTGCTGCCATCCGGCAGCGCGATGGCATAGTCCTGACGCTCAAACGTGTTGGGCAACACCCGGATCTGATCCGGATACTGCTCCCGCACCAGATATTGCAGGATGGGCTTATCGTAAACCAGCGCATCGACACGATCCGAGGCCAGCGCCTTCAGGGCCGACTCAAGATTATCCCGAGCGGTGAACCCGATGCCCCGCTGAGTCAGGTAGTCCGCACTGGCCGAATGGGTAACCGTCGCCACTCTGACGTCCGGTAGGTCGTCGACGCCCTTGACCGAGGTCTCGAGCTGACTCACCGTCAGACTGGTGGCGATCGCCGCTGTGAAACTTGATATGAGAATGATCGCGGCGAACATCCAGATCAGCCCCACGATGCGACCCGCGAGCGTGACCGGCGCCTTGTCGCCGTACCCGACGGTGGTCATGGTGACGGCCGCCCACCAGAAGCTGGCTCCAATACCCTGAGCGGGCGAGCCCCCGAACATCTCCTTGTTCTTGCCCCGCTCAGCGAGCCACAGCACCACACCAACCAGCAGCAACAGGCCCACCAGCGCTGCCAGCGCCACCAGGAATTGCCAGGAAAACAGACGTTTCACGGAGCTCCACACAGTGCTGCCCTGTTGCGAGGCCGCGATCGCCAGTCCCGTTGTGTGAAAGGGATGTGTAAAATCAATAACTTCCTCACGGGCTGCTGTTACGGTCAGCGCAGCCACCGAGGCGTCCAGGCTGCCATCCTGCAAACCGTCGATCAGCCCCTTGAGGTCGGTTTCCTGGAAGCGGTATTTCAGACCCAGCTCTTTTGCGGCCTGTTTCCAGAGCTCGATGCTGATACCGGTATAGTCGCCGTTGTCCTGCTTCATCACGAACGGGGGCGCCACCTTGGTTCCCACGACCAGTACCGGCTCGTCCGATGAGGCGCTCGTCTCGGCAGCCGATGCGCGACTGACCGGGTTCAGTGAAACGGTAAATGCGAGAATGGCGATAAAAAACAGTCGGTTCACGGTGTTGCGTCCTGCGTCTGGTTACTCGATACAATGACCCCGCACAGGGCGGGGCGAAGGCAATCGCACCATCGCTGTCCGATGATGCATTCGAAGACAACCACCAGGCTAGTGATCGTATTCGCCCAGATCGTTGAACCGCATCATGGAACGCAGCTCGGAAATGTAGGCGTCTCCGCGCTCGGAATATTTGCCGAGACCACCGGCGAGCTCCAGTCCGGTGACCGCTTTGTCCTGGTCGCGAAGGCGCGCCCGGATGAGCCGCAGCGGTTTGTAGGCGTCATGGGTATTGAGGTTGTTGATGTATCGGTCAACGGATTCCTGCGGCGAGTCGAAGGCCGCTACCTCGTGGTTTTTCCCCGCATCGCGCTTGTTGGGTACGATGCCGCAGCCTTCCTCAAAGCACCACTGGCCGTAAAAGTTATAGCCTTCTCGGGAAAAGCGGGACGTTCCCCAGGCACTCTCATTGGCAGCCTGGGCAAGCGCCAACGACGGGGGTACCGTGTCAACCCGACGTAGCAGGGTTTGCCAGTCCGAATCGCTGCTGACATCAAACGACGCCATGCCGTAATCCTCTGCCAGCCCGGTGAGCTGGTGCTCGTCCCACCAGCCCAGATCCGACGCATCCTGGTGCCAGGCCAGAAGCTGATCACGATCATCGGCAATCTGCTCGTTTCGGGATTTCACCAGAGGCAGGAAGTAGCTGAAAAACGCCTGTTTCCGCTCCTTACCGGCCGCATAATCGGAGAAGTCTGGCACCGAGGGACCGCTCACCGCGTAGATCAGGCCTGCGGCCAGCACGACTAGCGCCAGAGCGCCAACCAGGCGTTTGTGTTGTCCGTCAAAATTCATTGCTACTCCTGTCATGTTGTGACGGCATCAGATCAAATGGGGGGCTGATGACGTAGCGGATACTACGTACAAAAGACAGGAGCGGATCAACCGCCCCCTGGTTTCGTCAGCATCGTCGGGCAGGGCCTGATCCGGGTGATCAGCCGTTCATACCGGCTTCAATGAGATGCGTGATATCAGCTTTGACGTCGCTGGTCGGATCACTCTGGATGACCATGAACGTGGGGTCACCCTGGCGGTCGAACGCAAACACGGCGCCGGAGTGAGTCACGGTGTAGTTACCATCCTGATCCGGTTCGCCATAGCTGTAGGTAATCCGGAACCGGTTGGTAATGTCGGCCAGCTCCGCCTTGTCACCGGTCAGACCCACCACCTCAGGACCAAAGGCGCTGGTGTAACTGGCCAGCATCTTGGGCGTATCGCGGGCCGGATCGACCGATACGAACAGGATCTGAATCTTGTCGCGAAGGGCCGGATCCAGTTGCCTGATGATCGACGTCAGGCGCGCGAGCGTCGTGGGACAGACATCCGGGCAATGGGTATACCCGAAGAAAAGCAGCGTGGCTTTGCCGACATAGTCCTTTTCGGTGACCGTTTTGCCCTGCTCGTCAGTGAGTTTGAAATTGAGCGGCGGCATCACATCTGACACGTCGGTAGTCCGCCAGTCATTGCCGGTGCACCCACTCAGCACCAGAACCAGTAGCGCGAAAAGAGTCAAACGATAAAACATAGGAAACCCGGTTGAATGGAACGTCAATCGCAATGGCTTACATCGCGGCCGGAGAAACAACGTTGAAGACGACGGGCAGGCTGTCCTGCCCTTCAAGTTCGAGGGTCACAGTGACCGTGTCGCCCACTTTAAGGGGCGCAGACCGATGCATGAGCATCAGGTGGTAACCGGAGGGCGCAAACTCAAAATCCTCACCCGGGCCGATTTTAACGGACGGAACCGGGCGCATACTGGACATACCATCCTTGGTCATGCTCATGTGCATCATGACCTTTTTATAGGCCTTGCAGCGCGCACCCACGAGCGTGATGGCCTGATCACTGCCATTGTGAACCGTGAGATAACCGGCACCTGGCAGATCACCCGGCATCAGCCGCAGACGGGCATCCGACACCGTAACAGCCGAATCCGCATGGGCAAGCCCGGATAACAGAACAAGGGCCAAAGTGCCCACCGCAACCGACGTAAGAAATCTGCGCATATCATGCTCCTGGAAATTGGCCACGTTGCGGCCTGATAGGAAACAGGTTCACCTGGCCGTTCCGGGCACGTCGTCATGTCAACCGACCGACGCTCTTAGCCTGCCGACACCAGCCAGACAGTGGATTCAGATCTCAGAACGCGTCACACAGCGACGCCAGACCGCAATTGGATTCGAACATCTGGGAGTCCACATCGAACACCACCTTGCGATTGACTGCGTCGTAGTAGAACGAAGAGTAGCCATCACCCTTGTTTGCTACCCGGTATATGCCACAGACACCGTACCCGTGCTGCACCCTCTGGAGTTTGGCGACTTCGACGGTGCCGGCGGCCTTCAGGGATTCAGAGATGGTCTGCTGGATCTCCTTGTTTTCCTGCTGTTCCGAGTAGGCCTGACCGCCGAATATCGCGGCGCCCAGAAGCAGGCACACAATGATCGGGCTGATAAAGATGAGAACGAATGAGCGTCGGGATTTCATGGGACCAAGTCTAAGGGGCGCGAGTCGCCAAGACAATACGGGTATCCCCGTGAACAGTTCACCGACCGCCAGCGCGGCGCCTCGATCAACGTGTTCGAGCTATCATGGTCGACTGGCTGGCGGCTAGTTCAGGGATCGGGCAGGAGTGCGGTCGAGTGTCAGCGGCCCTGACGCGCCCGTGAAAGGTTGGCGCGTCAGCGAACAACCGGGGGCGCCACGCAGCGCCCCGACCGGTCAACAGGCTTCAGAAGCGGAACAGCCAGGGCAGAAGGACCTCACCGTACCCCCAGAGCAACACGGCGATGGCGAGCATGCCTTCCAGCACCAGCACACCGATGGCGAGAGTGGCATTGGACACAATAAAGCCCTGCTCGGAACTGATGCCCAGAAAATGCGGAATCCCCAGATAGAGCAGGTACGCGGTTGCGACCAGCCCCGCCGTTCCGGCCAGCAAGCACAGCCACACCAGCGGATAGACGGCGAAAATACCGCTCAGGAACAGGGGAGTCGCAATGTACCCGGCAAATATAACGCAGCGGCGACGGCTTGGAGGTTTGCTGAACCGCTTGGCCATCCAGTGGATGACACTTCCCACCAGGAAAACCGCGCCAAGGATCGCTATGTAGAACGCGATCCCCGCATAAAACGCACTTAGCAGATCGAGCTTGATAAAGGCATGGTTTCCGCCAAAGCCCCAACCCACCCAGGTCGTCCCGATAAAGGCGCAGAAGACCGGGAAGGCGGCCAGTAACAGCACGTGGTGAGCATAGAGATGAGTCACCGACTCGTGCTCATCCTCGATATTATGCCACTCGGTTTTCGGATGGGTCAGCAGACCCCACACATGCGTCAGCATACAAACACCTCTCTTCGGCGATGATGATTTTCAACACCCGGAACGGCTCATATACCTCAATATATAGCTGATGAATCTCAAAATAGCACATCAGAATTTCATGGGCGATGCTCTGAATCAACGACCGTCGCCACCGGACACGGACGTGAGCGATGACGCGCACGAACGTACCGACAGAACCGTCGACAAAACGCTGGCACAAACGCTGAGAAGGGACCGCCGCCAGGAAGGCGGCGATTCAAGACCACAGAAAGTCAGGCTAGAAAGGCAGGCAGATACCCGTTCACCGCCATCATCACGCTGAGGACGGTCACGGTCAGGATGGAAAACCCGAAGTTTCCGCGCGCCCACTTCACATCGTCTGTGGCACGGAAGCCGTTCAGGCCGAGTTTGAGCCAATACAGACCCATCGCCAGCATCACCACCGTATAAGCAAGACCGGTATAACCTGCCAGCGGAAGGGCCAGCGAGGCCAGAATAAAGGCCACGGTATACCCGACAATGTGCACTTTGGCCACCTCAATTCCTCTCGCAACCGGCAGCACCGGAATGCGCGCCGCCTGGTAATCCTTGAGCCGGAAGATGGCAATGGCGTAGGAGTGCGGCATCTGCCAGATGCAGAAAATCACCAGCAGGATCAGGGCTCCCGAATCAAACTCTCCCGTCACCGCACAATAGCCCACGACGGGCGGAACGGCGCCGGACAGGCTGCCGATCAGGGTGCCGTGGATCGAGTTACGTTTCGAATAAAGACTGTAGGCGCCCACGTAGATCGCAAAGCCGAAAACGGCCAGCCCGGTGGTCAGCAGATTGGTGCTGAGCAGCATCGTGAAGCCTGCCAGCCCCAGCAGCGTCGCAAAACCAACAGTCGTCGCCGGGGTGATGGTGCCCTGAACGAGCGGCCGGTTACGGGTACGCTCCATAAGTGCATCGATATCGCGATCGATCAGGTTATTAAACGCACAGCCTGACGCGATCACCAGACCAAGGCCCACCAGCGTCGCAAAAAACAACGCCAGGCTGGCCTCGCCTTGGGATGCCAGAAAGAAGCCGCCCATGACCGAGATCATATTGCCAAATATGATCCCGGGCTTGGTCAGCGCGATGAACTGCTTGAGCACGTCTTTGACGGACGCGCCCGGCATTACATCAGGTTGATGTTGAGATGATACATAATCCACAGCGAGCCACCAATCACGAGTGTCAGGATCACAGCGGTGAAGAACACGAAGGAGCCGGAGTCACGGCCCTCTTCCGTCTTCAGGTTCAGGTGCATGAAGAGGATCAACTGAATCAGCACCTGGCAGACCGCCAGGACCGCAATGGCGATGACGACGAAGGTTTCGTTGAACCCGCCGTTCATCACCATGCCGAACGGAATGATCGTCAGCACGAGCGACAGGATCAGCCCGATGATATAGGACTTGGTGCTGCCATGATTGTGGCTGTCGTGGTCTACAGAAGTACTCATTTACAGCGCTCCCATGAGATAGACAAAGGTAAATACGCAAATCCAGACGATATCGAGGAAGTGCCAGAACAGACTCAGGCAGCTGATCCGCGGCCGCGTCTTCTCGGTCAGTCCCTTGGTCGCCAGTTGAATCAGCATGACCGCCATCCAGATCAGGCCAAAGGTCACGTGCAGACCGTGTGTGCCGACCAGACCAAAGAAGGAGGACAGGAAGCCACTGCGATCCGGACCGAAGCCTTCAACGATCAGATGATGGAATTCGTAGACTTCCATCCCGACGAAGCCGGCCCCGAGCAGGAAGGTCACGACCAACCAGCCCATGACCTGTTTGACCTTGTCCTTGTGCATGGCCAGCACGGCCAGGCCGTAGGTGAAACTTGAGAACAGCAGCAGGAAGGTTTCGATCAGGACAAAATCCAGTTCGAACAGATCCTTGCCGCTGGGACCGCCAGCGGTGCCATTGTGCAGCACGCCATACGTCGCAAAGAGCGAGCCGAAGATGATCAAGTCACTCATCAGATAGATCCAGAAGGCGTACATCTTCACGCCGGACATATCGTGATGCTCGTGATCATCGTGGCCGCCGTGAGCGGCCACATGTTGGTTAGTCATCGTGTCTGTTGCCATGATTAAGCCTGCATCTCCACCTGTTTATGGTGCTCGGTCTCGATCCGCTTCACTTCTTCGGCGGGCACGTAATAGTCGATGTTCTCGTTAAAGACCCGACACATGAAGGTCGCAAAAATACCCAGGGCACCGGCGCCTGCAAGCCACCAGATGTGCCAGACCAGCGCAAAGCCCATAACGATACTGAAGGCACCCATCACGGGTCCGGCGATCGTATTGCTCGGCATGTGGATATCCTTGTACTCAATGGTGTCAGGATGATCCAGCTGCGCCTTACCTTGGTTCTTCTGCTTGTCTTCCCAGTAGTTATCGATCTCGTGGATCTCGGGAAGATGCGCAAAGTTGTAGTAAGGGGGCGGAGACGATACCGCCCATTCCAGGGTCCGGCCATTCCACGGGTCGCCGGTAACGTCGCGGTTTTTCTCGCGGTCACGGATACTGACGTACAGCTGGATGGCCGTGCACAGGATACCGATCAGGATCAGCACCGCACCGCACCAGGCCACGATCATCAGTGGCTGCCAGTCGGTATTGGCGTACGACTGCATGCGGCGGACGGCGCCATAGAAGCTCAGAATGTAGAGCGGCATGAAGGCCATGTAGAAGCCAATCTGCCAGAACCAGAACGAACGCTTGCCCCACTTCTCATCCAGCGTGAAGCCGAAGGCCTTCGGGAACCAGAAGGTGTAACCGGCCATCATGCCGAACACGACGCCACCGATAATGACGTTATGGAAGTGCGCGATGACAAACAGGCTGTTGTGGAGCACGAAGTCGGCACCGGGAACGGCCAGCATCACACCCGTCATACCACCGAGGGTGAAGGTGATGATGAAGCCAAGGGTCCACAGCACCGGCGATTTGAACTCAAGACGCCCACGGAACATGGTGAACAGCCAGTTGAAGATCTTCACGCCGGTCGGTATCGCGATGATCATTGTCATGATGCCGAAGAACGCGTTGACGTTGGCCCCCGCACCCATGGTGAAGAAGTGGTGCAGCCAGACGATGAACGACAGCACGCCGATAGCCAGAGTCGCCCAGACCATGGTGTTGTAGCCGAACAGGCGCTTCTTGGAGAAGGTCGAAATAACCTCGGAGAACACACCGAACGCCGGCAGAATCAGGATGTAGACCTCCGGATGACCCCAGGCCCAGATGAGGTTGATGTACATCATCAGGTTGCCGCCCAGATCATTCGTGAAGAAATGGAAGTCCAGGTAGCGATCCAGCGTCAGCAACGCGATGGTGGCCGTCAGGATCGGGAAGGCCGCGATGATCAACACGTTGGTCACTAGGCAGGTCCAGGTAAAGATCGGCATCCGGAACAGGGTCATGCCCTTGGTCCGCATCTTCATGATCGTCACGAAGAAGTTGATGCCGGTCAGGGTCGTACCGATCCCCGATATCTGCAACGCCCATATCCAGTAATCCACACCGACCCCTGGACTGTAGGTCGCTTCGGACAGCGGCGCATAAGCCAGCCAACCGGTCTTGGCGAATTCACCAATGAACAGTGACACGTTTACCAGCACAACGCCCGCCGCAAACAACCAGAAGCTCAGGTTGTTCATGAACGGGAATGCCACGTCGCGGGCACCGATCTGCAGCGGAACCACCAGGTTCATGAGACCGATCACCATCGGCATCGCGACGAAGAAAATCATGATCACACCGTGAGCGGTGAAGATCTGGTCGTAGTGCTCGGGTGGCAGATAGCCCTCAGCACCGCCGGCCGCGAGGGCCTGTTGCGTGCGCATCATGATAGCGTCCGAGAAACCACGGATCAGCATCACCAGCGCGACCAGGAAGTACATGATGCCCAGTTTCTTGTGGTCGATGGAGGTGATCCACTCGCTCCACAGGTACATCCACTTCTTCTTGGCGGTAATCCAGGCCACCAGGGCCGCGCCCACAATGGCGATCACCGCCACGGTGCCCATAACAATGGGCTCGTGAAAGGGAATTGAATCGAGACTTAATTTTCCGAACATATAATTACTCCGCTGCCTCGGCGCTCACGCGCTCGCCATGCCCTTGTTCACCGTTTTCACCTTCTCCAGCGTGCCCGCCCGTGTCACTGGGACCTTTGCGGAAACTGTTGAGAATGTTGTTGTAAAGGTTGGGTGAAACGTCCGAGTAATACTGAACCGGCGCATTTTCGCTAGGCTTGGCCAGTTCCTGGTAACCATTCGCAAACGACAGGGTTTTGGATGTCGAACCCTTCACTTTGCTGACCCATGCCTTGAAGTCTTCCTGAGACAGGGAATGGGTAGCGAATGTCATTCCAGAGAAGCCCGCACCGCTGTAATGGGTGGAACGGCCCTGCCACTCGCCTTTCTCGTCAGCAATCAGGTTGAGCTGGCTGTCCATGCCGGCCATGGCATAAATCTGTGAACCAAGTTCTGGGACCCAGAACGAGTTCATAACCGACCCGGCCGTAATCCGGAAATGCACCGGCGTATTCGCGGGTATCGCCAACTCGTTGACCGTCGCAATACGTTGCTCGGGATAGATGAACAACCATTTCCAGTCGAGCGAGACGGCTTCGACTTCCAGCGTCTTGTTCTTGCTGTCGGTCTCAAGCGGCTTCATCGGATCCAGGCTGTGAGAGGTGTACCAGGTCAGGAGGCCCAGAGCGACGATAATCAGGCAGGGAATCAGCCAGACCACAACCTCGATGGCCGTGGAGTGGGCCCAATTCGGCGTGTAGGAGGCCTCCTCATTACCCTCGCGATACCGGCGGGCGAACAACAGCGTCATGACGATAACGGGTATGACGACAATCAGCATCAGCACGAAGGCCGTGATGATCAGAACTTTCTGTTCTTCACCAACCTGTCCCTTCGGATCCATCAGGGCTGAGCTACAGCCGCCAAGGAGCAGCATCGCGCCCAGAGACAAAAACCTCAGTAACACGGAATACGTCGCTCTGTTCATTTCACGTCCTCACAACCTCTCTGCCGCTGGATATTTGCTCCCCGCTGCCGTTTTCCAA
>JAWVWU010000015.1:0-13490 GCA_033723595.1 Marinobacter sp.
CCGGCAGTTGCGGTATGCAATGGCACATAATGGAAAACTGCCATGACGCCCTGTGCCTTGAGATGGGACAGAAGCTCTGTTCGCTCCTCGTAAGAACGTGTCAGCAGATAGAACATGTGGGCGTTATGGTGACAGTTCGCCGGAACGGTCGGCATGGCGATTGCACCCGACTCAGCCAAAGCGCGAAACGCATCAAAATAGCGCTGCCAGATGCGCCGTCGGTTCTCATTGATCTGCTCCGCTGCTTCAAGCTGCCCCCAAAGATAGGCCGCCTGAAGCTCACCCGGCAAATAGCTGCTACCGAGATCCACCCAGGTATATTTGTCGACCATGCCACGGAAGAACTGGCTTCGGTTGGTCCCTTTCTCCCGGATAATCTCTGCCCGCGACAGGAATCGGGGATCATTGATGAGGAGCAGTCCGCCTTCGCCACCACTGGTGTAGTTTTTGGTTTCGTGGAAACTGAACGCACCGAGATGTCCCAGGGTACCAAGCGGCCTGCCATCGTAGGTAGACATCATTCCCTGGGCCGCATCCTCGATCACGAAAACGTCATGGCGTTTTGCAATGTCCATGATCGCCGTCATATCACAGGCGACCCCGGCATAGTGGACAGGAACGATCGCTCGTGTTTTCGGCGTGATGGCGCGCTCAATCAAAGATTCATCGAGGTTCAGTGTGTCCGGCCGGATATCAACAAATACGACATGGGCTCCGCGCAGAACGAAGGCGTTGGCGGTGCTGACAAAGGTGTAACTGGGCATGATCACTTCATCACCCGGTTGGAGATCAAGCAACAGAGCGGCCATTTCCAGAGCCTGGGTGCACGATGGCGTCAGCAAGGCCTTATGGCAGCCCAGCCGACGCTCAAACCAGGCCTGGCAGCGCCTGCCGTAGTCACCGTCGCCCGACATTTTGTCACTGCGCATCGCAGCCAGCACGTGCCGGTCTTCGAAGCCGGTATACGGCGGTCGATTAAAGGGAATCATGTCGAATTTCTTCTCTGAAGCGGGCTTCCAGCGCGAGCAAATCACGCTTTCTCTCGCCCGTGCGACGCGCCGGAATCCCCCTATAGATACCCCACGCTTCTGCGCTACGGTTCACCAGCGCTGCCGCCCCGACAGCGCAGCCCTCTTCAATCCGAACGCCCGGGAATACCACGGCGTTGGTGCCGACAATGACATGCCGACCGAGAAAGACAGGCTGGAAGGTTTCGTTTTTATAGTGCCGGGGAATCAGCGAGTTCGTCATCGTCTCGCCGGAATAATCATCGCTCTGGGCGAACACTTTGACCCCGTAGGCCAGTGTGCAGAAATCTGAGAGTTCAACGCCCGGCGACCCACCGGCAATCAGACACATAGGCGTTATATGGCAGTACGCGCCGATGGTTATTCGGCCCGACAAAACACAGAAATCATCGATCCGGGAATGATCGCCAATCTCCATCTGGTCGGTGTTGTACAGGCTCGCCTTGTCACTGATTCGAACGTTCCGCCCCAGACGTCGAAATCCCATCGCGGCCAACTGCTGATCGCTGTAGTAAGCCAACGTCTATTCTCCAAACACTGCATTCAATTGCGAAATGAGCTGTTGCTCCGAATACGCTTCTCGGATGATTGCCCGATTGCGCTCGACTACCTCACGCTCGGGTAGCGACAACGACAACTGACCGACATCGTAAACCTCTACACCAAGATTCTCGAATACCGACCAGGGCGTCACATCCCGGCGCAGGTACACTTTTTTACCGAGTCCCAGGAGGCTGATGGTATTCCCCATCGCCTGTTGGCGTCGATGATTGAAAATGGCAATGTCGATGCGCGCCAGAAACGTCCGATACTCGTCAATTGGCATGAACTCGGTTAACGGTTTGAATTTGTCACCCAGCAAACGACTACCAACCTCTATCACTTTTTGAGCGTGCGACGTACTTCCGTACGATAACGGGACATAGACACAGAATGACTGTTCTGTGAACGTTGCCAGCCGCTCAAGAATTTCCAGATGATGGTTGCCGGGATCCGCGGAATTTCCGAGCTGAATAGCGATCGGTTCCGATGGACGGTATTGGTCAGTCGCCATTTCCTGGTACACATTGCTGGGGTACATCAGACAGTAGTGAAAGCGACCAGCAGCGCCATACCACTGGCGGGCCAGCTCAACGTCACCGGGGATATGGGTAATCAAGTGTCCGATCCTGCGAATGACACGACGACGGACCATTTCCTTGAAACTATACCGGGCTCGACCGGACAGCGCCTTGTAACGGTATAAATCGTCTCCCCACATGACCCAGTATGTCTTCTTAAGAAGCCAGGGCATGAGCCACAACAGTTTGGTGACCGAACGCACGAATAATCCGTGCAATACGATTTTATCGGCCCGGTGCATGGCAATCACCAGATGAATACGGGCCTTGAGCTTGGACCACGCTGTCGATTGCACTTTATAAAGCTTAACGCCCGGGTGTTCAGACGTAACATAACGACGATGGTCACCGAACAGCACGAACTCATGCTGAGCACCACCATAATGACGCCCGACCAGCGAAATGAAGGCCGGCATGAACTTTTCCATTCTGGCGACGTGAACAACCCGGTCAGTCGCTGTCATGCCGGACTCCACCCAGGGAATTCTCTTGCACAAGGTCCCGAAGGTACTCGCCATAACCGCTTTTCCGGTATTGCTCAGCAGCCAGCAAGACACCGTCACTGGTTAACCAGCGGTTTCGCCAGGCGATTTCTTCCAGACACGCCACCTTGTAGCCCTGACGCTTTTCGATGGTTGCTACAAACTGCGCAGCTTCCAGAAGACTCTCATGGGTGCCGGTATCCAGCCAGGCGAAGCCGCGCCCGAGGCGCTCAACGTACATTTCTCCCTGCCGCAGGTAGGCACGATTGATGTCCGTGATTTCCAGCTCCCCCCTGGGCGATGGCGTCGTTTGGCGTGCCAACTCAATGACCCGGTTGTCATAGAAATAGAGTCCGGTAACGGCCCAATTGGATTTCGGCGACTCCGGCTTTTCCTCTATCGACAAGGCTTTCATGTTGTCGTCAAACTCAACAACGCCGAACCTGTGCGGGTCCCTCACGGGGTAGCCAAATACCGCCGCGCCACGATTGCGACGAATGTGTTCAACCGTTGACCTGAGCTTTGGCGTAAACCCTTGACCGTAGTAGAGGTTGTCACCGAGCACCAGACAGACATCATCGCCGCCAATAAATTCCTCACCAATCAGGAACGCCTGGGCAAGACCATCCGGCTTCGGTTGCGTGGCATACTGAATGGATACACCGAACTGTTGGCCCTGAGCTAACAGACGTTGAAAACTATCGAGGTCTTCAGGAGTCGTTATGATCAGGATATCCCGAATACCGGCGAGCATAAGCACCGACAGCGGATAATAAATCATGGGTTTGTCGTAGACGGGCAATAACTGCTTCGACACACCCCGGGTAATCGGGTATAACCTCGACCCGCTGCCTCCCGCCAGAACGATACCTTTCACGCGCTGCCTCCCGGCCGTTCCCGCTTATACCGGCCGTCTTGCACACGACGACACCATTCGGTCATCTCAAGGTACCACTGAACCGTCTTTTGTAAGCCTGAGGTAAATGTCTCTCTGGGCTGCCAACCAAGCTCTCGTTGAATCTTGCTGGCATCGATCGCGTAACGCCGATCATGACCGGGACGATCGGCAACAAACGTAATGAGGTCCTGAAAAGACCTGACATTGGCGGGCTTCACTGGCGCCAGCCTCTCCAGTAGCTGGCAGACAAAACGAACAACCTCGATATTGCGTTGCTCATTCAGTCCACCAATATTGTAGGTTTCGCCGACCTGTCCCCGTTCCATCACCGCGCACAGAGCGCGGGCGTGGTCGTCTACGTGAAGCCAGTCGCGCACCTGCAAACCCTCCCCATAAACCGGCAGTGGTTTGCCATCGAGGGCATTTAGGATCGTCAGTGGAATCAGCTTTTCCGGAAACTGATAAGGCCCGTAATTGTTCGAGCAGTTGGTGATGAGTGTTGGTAACCCGTATGTCCTTCGCCAGGCCCTCACAAGGTGATCGGCGCTGGCCTTGCTTGCGGAATAGGGTGAACTGGGCGCATAAGCCGTCGTCTCCACGAACAGATCACCGCTCTCGGCGAGGTCACCGTACACTTCGTCCGTACTGACATGCAGAAAGCGGAATCGCTGGTGTTCGCCCTCGTCCAGTGACTGCCAGTAGCCACGGGCAACTTCAAGCAACGTGTAAGTGCCCACGATGTTTGTCTCGATAAAGGCCGCCGGGCGATTAATTGACCGATCGACGTGACTCTCTGCCGCCAGGTGCATCACTGCGTCTGGCCGATATTCCGCAAACACCCGCTCGAGATCATGCCGATGACATATATCAACCCGCTCAAAGGCATAGCGCGGATGCTGCTGCACGCTCTCGAGCGACTCCAGATTGCCAGCGTAAGTCAGTTTATCGACATTGACGACATGATATCCCGGTACCGTCATCAGATGGCGAATGACCGCCGATCCGATAAACCCGGCCCCACCGGTCACCAGAATTTTTTCCATGGTGAAACCTTAACGACGTCTAGAGAACTGTGTTCAACACACCGGCCTGCCTGAAAAGATCGGACATTTCGGGTGGATAATGTACGGCCGCAGCAACCAGTGGATCTTCAATCTGGTAAACATCGAGCCAGGGAAACATGACTTTGAGTGTGTACAGAGCCGTAGACGTGAAACCATAAAAGGCCTTAAACCGCGTCTTGGCAAGCGCAACCTCAATTTCGATCGGGAGACGACTTTTTTGGGCCTCCACACCCGAAGCATGCAGGATATCCTCAATATCGTCGCGCGTCTGTTTACGATGCATCAGGTAGACAATTCGGCTGGGCGCCGGATGGCGTTGTCGCAATTTGGTCAGGTGCTGAACGAGTTGACGGCGTAGTTCTGTTTTGCCGTGGCGCTGGCCCAGATAGCCGACATCAGAGCCTCTATTGCGGTCATCCGGCGCATCTGATAACCCGAAGTGCTGGCGGAAAGCCGGGAAATCGTGCTGGACAACCTGCACTGCTTCCAAGCTCACCAGTGGAAAACACGAAAAGAAGGTAAGAGGTCCACTCCGATCTTTTGCGTCAATCCTCAAACCCAAAAGCGCTAACAGCCGCCGTTTTCGATCGGGGATCCGAGACTTCGACTTGCCCGCACGGGCATCCCGGTAATAGAGAACGGTTGAACCAATCCCGTCATCCAGGAACATCAGCGAATTGGCCTGCAGACTGAGGTAGATAATTTCCTGAAGCCAACTGCCGCGGTTGCCCACGTAGACAATATCAATAGGCTGGCGTCGTAAGCGCCTCAAAAGAGCGGCCACTTTGGGATAAAAGGTTACCTTGGAAAGCCAGATAACCCGATCCCGAGGCCAGCCAAACTCGTCGAGCAGGAAACGCATTTGCCGAACGGTGGTTTTGTTGTCTGGCCTGACCACGAGCAGCCGATAATCCTGTGAGCCAAAATGATGCCGGGCTTCCGTGCAGCCCATTAACTGAAACGGAGTACTGGCTAAAAACACGTCCATGATTTCGTTCGATCTCCCTTTAAAGCCTTGTTCAGACGCCTGATAACCACAATTCTTCAGCGACCTGAGCCCCGTATCTCTATCCGGGCCCGTCGGTTCAACCTGAGCGCTGCTCCCGGCGGATTCGACGCCTGATCTTGAACTTGCGAAGCAGGTTGAGCGGCTTGCGTTTCAATCCTTCGCGGTTATTCGCCACCAGTTTATCAACTGCAGCCAGCACCCGCTCACTGGAGCGACCGTCCCGGTAAGTATGAAGCTGATCACAGAGCTCCCGCATCGCAGTCATCAGAGATTCAGGCCGTTCCAGGGCACGGCGCAACGCCGGCTCCACCTCCTCCGCATCATCGACGTCAAGCAGGTAGGGCCCTGGCATTTTGGTGCGATAGGTCACCACCGGAATATCCAGGAACATGAATTCAAAAAGAATCGAGGAGGTATCACACAGCATCACGTCGGCCTCTCCCATGAACGGTATGAAGCTCTGATCGCTCTCGATAAAGGTCAGATTGTCATCCGCCATCTCACGGTACCGGTCCACCACGTCTGCCGGCATCTTGGGGTGCAGCGTGACGATGAACCGGTAATCACCCGACAGCTTGAGACGACGTATGGTTTCAACCAGATGCGGGGCCGAGGTGACATCACGGCTAAACGTCGATGCATAAAACACGGTGGGTCGCCCGGTCGAGGCGTTCCCGTCTGCCTGTCTCGCTGACTGCAGAATGGCGTCCAGTTTCGGCCAGCCGGTATGAGCTACTGCAAAGTGCCGGTGCCGGGCGGCGAGCGCTTCAAATCGGTGAGTATCCCGCTCAGCCATCGTACAATACAGGTCATACCAGCCGCGGATGCGATAATGGGCGTTATTCTCGTCTGAGTCGCCTCGCTTGTTGATCGGCAGCCCATGAAACACCATGACTTTGAGCCCAGGGAAAAAATAGGGCACCCAGTCCCCGGGCGAAAACACCGCTTCGGGTTGGTAGTTCTTTACATCGTTCACGGTTTCAAGCAATTGCTCGTGTTTTTCAAGCGGTGCCGTGGTGCAGCCAAGGACGAACCAGGCGACGTCGTCTCCGCGGGCGCGGATGGCCTGCTGCAGTGGCCTGAGAATGGCATAGGAGTAGGGTTGATTGACAAAAAACAGGTAGCGCCGCATCAGTCGGCCACCAGAGTTCTGTAGAGATCGCCCGTCTCACGGACCGTTTGAGCGGTGTTGAAATCCTGGTCAATACGCCGCCGGGCGGCATGACCCATTCGCTCACGGATGTCGCCGTTCCGATACAGTTTCTCGATAGCCTCTGACAACGCCCTGACATCCTTCGGCGGAACAACAAAACCACTGACGTTGTTCTCAACCAGTTCGGGCATTCCTCCCACGTCCGTAACTATCGCTGGCACGCCGTAGGCCATGGCCTCGATCACCGCCCGCGGCAGACCCTCGCGCTCCGTCGATGGCAACACGAACACATCGCTGGCGGCGGCAATCGTCGGCGCGTCGCGCCGAAATCCGGTGAAGTGGATTCGCTCCGGATGTGCCGTACTCGCTACCTGGGCACGAAGAGTCTCGTTGTTGCCGAGATCACCCACAAGGACCAGATGCACATTCACGTCGGGCGGCAAAGCCGCTACCGCGCTAACGAGGACGTCAAAGCCCTTGCGTGGCACGTCACGCCCTGTGCAACAGACGACAAACGCGCCTTCAGTGACGCCAAATTCAGACAGGTCGTTCGGCTCGGCCTGATACCAGGACAGGTCATGCCCCTTGTAGATTCGCTGCAAACGCGACGGGGGCAAACGGAACCAGAGAAAACGGAGACTCGCCAGATAGTTCCGGATGGCGTCCGCGACGCAGACTATCCGGCTCACCCTCGGATGCAGAAATGTCAGCCAGGATTCGGGATTCAGGAAACTGATATTGCCGATCACCCCTCGATAGGCCACGATCCGGATGTTCGTGCCTTTCGACGCCCGCAAGGCGCACGCCAAAGCCCGCGGGTTGTAGGCATGAATGATATCGCAGGGTTGCTCGTCCAGCTGACGCTTGATGGCACGGGTGCCGGTTTTATCGAAGCGTCCGGTCAGCGCGATCGGGCCCGCAACCAGGCCAGCCTGTTCCAGCCGCTCATAGTTTGGACCCTTGGGGTTACACATTACCGCGACGTCAAACCCTGCCCGTTTAAGCCCGATGAACAGTTCAGTCTCAGGACGATCACAGGCATCGGTCAGGCATAGAACGCGCGGCGACGGTCGGGTTTTGGCATTTAAACTCACTTTGACTGGCTCCTCTGGTAGCCCTGCAAAACCCACTCCCAGACTCTCGCAACGGCTGTCTCGCCCGCGACTTTTTCGAGTGACCGGACCAGCCGGCGCAGCGTCGCCTGCTTCCAACGGTCGGATCCGGCAGGTGGCAGGATGCGCCCCTTATCGAAATCAATCAGATAAAAGCGGTCACCCTGAAGCAGAATATTGAAACAGTTCAGGTCGGCGTGAAACACGCCTGCATCATGAAACTGGCGAATGACAGAGCCCAGCGTCTGCCAGTCGCTCCTCGCAAGGCGCTCGAAACGGTCGGCCAGCGGCACAGCATCATCGATCATGCAGGTAATGATCGCGCCTCGATACAACACGCCGTGATGACGCTGAATTCGCGCTGCAACCGGCCGGGGTACGGGCAAACCGTGTTCGAACAGCGTGCTCAGCAACCGAAATTCGGTAAACGCTCGCGCCTGACTGAGGCCCGCAAATACGTAGGAAAAGCGGGACAGGCGAGCGACCAAACCGCCTCGTCGATACCACCGAAGCACCATGGCAGGCTCATCAGGCGGTGTCAGAAACCAGGCATTCCCCCGCCCACCACTGCTAACAGGCGCGCAACGCGCCCCCCAGAACGCAGGATCGAACCAGTCGGGCTTTACCTGCCCCTCATAATCCGGATGAACCAGTAGTGCAGATCCATCCTCAGCAACTGTCACATCTGGCTCCGTCATGAGCATCCTGCAGACTCATCGTTGTTTCGCGGACTCGGGGTCATATCAGGCGAGGGGCGAGCGACTCTCGGCGGTTTGTACGATAGAATGCGGCCAGTTTAGCAATGAAAGCCATGAAAGCTCTAGGATACTCTGATCGATTCCGCCGCACGGTCGTTTTTTCAGACACCCAACGTTGAGAATCTGCAGCCCTGAGTAAGCCAGGCAAAGGACATTAACGGACTTCAATTCTGATGCAATCCATCTGTATTCTTCGATTGTCGGCCATCGGCGATGTGACCCATGTTATTCCGGTGGTACTGAGCCTTCAGGATCAATGCCCCGACGTCCGGATCACCTGGATCATTGGCAAGCTCGAAGCTCGGCTGATTGGCGATTTACCCGGCGTGGAATTCATTGTGTTCGACAAGAAAGCCGGTCGCAAAGCCTATTCTGACCTGCGACAGCAGCTCAAAGGGCGCCATTTCGATGCGCTGTTGCACATGCAGGTCGCCCTGCGCGCAAACCTGGTCGCCGCACTCATATCAGCGACTATTCGGGTCGGCTACGATCGCGCTCGAAGCAAAGACCTTCATAGTCTTTTTATCAATCGGCGGATAGCAGCAGCCCCCAAACAGCATGTGCGTGATTGCCTGGCCAGTTTCCTGGAACCGATCGGCCTGCAACCTGCGCCGCCGCGCTGGCACATTCCGCTGTCCGACGCCGACCATGACTTTGCCAGGCAACACCTGAAGGCTGACTGTCTTAATCTGGTGATCAGCCCCTGCGCGAGCCACGAGCTCCGGAACTGGCCCGCTGAGCGTTACGCCGAACTGGCCGACTACGCGATAGAACAATACGATGCTCATGTCATTCTGGTGGGCAGCCCGTCACCGACCGAATCCGCCTACTGCCGGGCAATAGAAGCGTCGATGCGCGGTCAGGCCCACAATATCTGTGGCAAAGACACCCTCAAGCAACTGACCGCTTTGCTCGCGGGCGCGGACCTTCTCGTTGCGCCCGATACCGGCCCAGCCCACATTGCCAGCGCCATGGGCACAGCGGTGCTCGGCCTTTACGCCGCCAGCAACCCCGACCGCTCCGGGCCCTACGACTCAAGACAGTGGTGCGTCAACCGATACCCCGAAGCGCTGCAGACATACACCGGAAAAACCGTTGATCAGGCTCGGTGGGGGGCCAAGGCTGAATTCCCGGGAGCCATGGAGAAAATTTCGGTGAACGACGCCTGCCGCATGCTCGATCAGTGGGCTGCCCAGCACGGCGGTAAAAAATCATGGTGAGCACCCCTCAGCAGTGGCCTTCCACGCCAAAGCCCGCGCCTGTCCTTCGGCATCTGTACGCCTTCGCCCTGCTTGCGTTTGCCGTGTCGTACCCGCTGTTTCCCAGGATTCACAGCACCATCGAGTCGATTCTCGTGCTGTTGTTCCTGGCCCTGGCCTTTTTCACGCCGTCAGCCCGGGCACTGCGACCGACTCTACTGCGAGACCCGATTTTTCGTCTCAGCCTGGCCCTGTTGGCGTTCTTACTTCTGGCTCAGGTCTGGTACCACTTCACGAGGCCAGACTATATTGATGCCAGCACCCGGGCCGCTCGCTACTACCTCAAACCGTTGATGATCCTGGTAGTGGGCGCAGGGCTCAATCTCTGCGGACGCCAGTGGTCCTGGCGGTTCCTGTCGTTCGCGATGGCAGGCCTGGTCCTTTACCTGGTTTTCAAAACCGACCCTCAAACCTGGCTCAGGGCCCAGGCCGGCCACCGGGTGGATTTCGGCATACACAACGCCGAGCATACCGCGCTGTTTTTTGGCACCAGCCTTTTGGCACTCCTTGCTTTTGCACCTCGCATGATTCGCAGCCGTCCCGGCCTGAAAAGGCTGGCCATAAGCTGCATCCTGATTCTGCTCGTGGGACTGGCGGTGTTTGGCACGCTGGTCGCCCAGACCCGTGCAGCCTGGCTTGGACTGCTTGTCGCACTCGGCATTGCAACATTGCTCGCACCCTGGCTGCTCAGCCGGCGCCAAGCCAACCCGTCCAGACATCTGGCGCGCTACACCGCCGTCTTTGCCGGGATCATTACGCTGCTGGTGAGCATTGCCATCGCGGGTTTTGATGCGGATAACCTGATTGCGGAACGACTCGCCCGTGAGAACGTCTCACTCAGCAGCATCACTCAGGCAGCCGAACTGGAATCATCACCTACAACCAGCGTCTCGATCCGTATCGCGACCTGGTCCGCTGCCACCCACTGGATTGCCCAGCGTCCGTGGCTCGGCTGGGGCCCTGATGCGACTGAATCCCTGATTCAACAATCCGACGTTTTCTCACCCTGGTTCAAGAAGAACTTTGGCCACGTTCACAACACGTTTTTTGAATCTCTTATCGCCAACGGCCTTATCGGATCTGCCATACTGCTTGCTATAATGCTGTGGCTCGGAATAGCGCTGACCCGAGCGTACCGGGAGGGGCGACTGCCCCTTGATGTCTATATCCTGAGCTGGGTGTTTTTTGGATTCTGGCTCGTGGTCAATGCGTTCGAATCCTACTCCCTGTACCCGACCGGGCAATACATTAATGCCGTCATGGGTGGATTTCTGTACTCCTTCTGCCTCAAGCTTGATCCGGGAGAATCGTCACATGCCTGAGCGTATTCACATTGCTGCCTGCTGCGATGAGAACTACGTTGCGTACGCAACCGTAATGATGCTGTCGGCGCTTACGGCGAGCCCGGGGCGCCCTCTTCACTTCCACCTGATCAATTGCGGCATTTCCAGCGCCAGCGTTGCCTCAATGCAGGCGGCTGTTGCTCGAGGGAACGGCACCCTGACGATCTATGAACCCGACGAGACGCTCTTTTCCGGGTTACCCACCCATCGTTATGGCTCTGCGGTTTATCAGCGAATTAACCTGCCCGAATACGTGCCGGCGGATATCCATCGGCTGATTTATATAGACTCGGACACGCTGGTCCAGGGCGACCTCGCCTATCTGTGGACGCTCGACCTGCAGGGCCAACCCGTGGCGGCAGTGGAAAACCTCTCTCCCAAGGCCTGCCTTGATATCAACCTGCCGCGTCAGGCGTACTTCAACTCCGGCGTTCTGGTCATGGACCTGGATCTCTGGCGCCGGGAGGGCATACACCATCAAGTCACTGACTACGCCAAAGCAAACGCCGCAAAGCTCGAGTTTGTCGATCAATGCAGTCTCAACGCCATTCTTCACAAGCGCTGGTTGCGGCTGCCGGTTAACTGGAATCAACAGTCCGATATCTTCAAGGTCATCCTGAAATACGCAGAGGGCTGCTCCTACTCGGTTCCGGAGCTGGAATCCGGCATGTGGTCACCAGCCATTGTCCACTTTACCGGCAAGAAAAAGCCCTGGAAGATTTACTGTTTTCACCCTTTCAAGTATCGCTATCGGGCGGTACTGGCCAAAACACCCTGGGCGGGGAAACCTGCGCCGGACGACGATCTGACAACCCGACTCAAATTCATCACGGCATTCCGGCAGAACTGGAAATGCTGGCAGCGCACACGCCACATAAGCCCCATTGGCGCCGAAGAAAAGGACCTGACATGAACCCGGACGTCCGACAGATCCCACCTCATCAGATCGGGGTGGTTGCCAGCGCGGATGAAAACTACGCGCCACACCTCATGGTGATGTTCGTATCGTTACTGGCCAATTGCCCCGAGCCCGGTCGGATTGCCCTGTACTGCATTGACGGCGGCATCGGCGAGCCAACCAAATCCCGCATGCAGCGCGAAATTGAACGGGCCGGCGGTCAGCCCATCGACTTTATACAGTTCGATAAAAGCCGATACGACAACCTGCCGACCATCAAACACATCACCTCGTCCGCTTATTACCGGATTTCAATTCCGGATATTTTTACGGAAGACGTGA
This sequence comes from Marinobacter sp., assembly GCA_033723595.1. Lineage (GTDB taxonomy): Bacteria > Pseudomonadota > Gammaproteobacteria > Pseudomonadales > Oleiphilaceae > Marinobacter. The sequence continues at coordinate 12,468 of JAWVWU010000015.1, forward strand.
AAAAGGTTATCTATCTCGATTGTGACATGATCGTGCGGGGCAATGTGATTGACCTCTGGTCAATCGATATTGAGGGATATCACCTGGGAGCCGTCGAGAACCTGTCTGGCCATACGTACAAGAAACTGGGCATTCCCCAGAATGAGTATTTCAACTCGGGCATGCTTCTGATCAACCTTGATCTCTGGCGTCGGGATGGCATTCCCGAAAAAGTATTCCAGTTCAAGATCGACAACCCTGATCGAATCAGTACCAACGACCAGTGCGCCCTGAACGGCGTCCTGCACCAGTCATGGAAACACCTTCCGCTGGCCTGGAACCATCAGACCGGGCTCTACCGGCCCAGCGCCCAGATCGACGCCTTTGACCGACACGATGTGGACAGCGCTATTCGCGACCCGAAAATCATCCATTACATCGGCTGGGACAAACCCTGGCGGAAAATTCGCTTCCACCCGCTGGCGGATGAATATGACCGGTATGCTGACCGTCTCGAACGCTCACCCCGAAGCCAACCTTCCCTGATGGATGCGATTGCGGCTTACGCATCGATCTCACGACTCAAGAAATGGTGGCGATGCGCACGTTGGCGGCGCTGGTATAGTCAGCAGGGATTCAAGCTCTACCATGACAGTCACAAACAAACGTAATGCTTCTGCAAGGCACCTTTGTCGCCGGGCTTCCGGCGGCAGTGTCTTCGATCGTTAGCCCGGGCAACAAGTCATGCCGCCAATCGTCCGTCAGGAACGAGCGGTATAGTCCTGATAAGACTTCTCTTCCACAAACCGCGACCCCAGCGCCAGGTTGATCTCTTTCTTGATGGCCGCTCGCCGGTCGTTTGTCACATAAACCGCGCGGGCCAGCTCAATGAACCTGGGGCCAAAGTCCTGCGCCGCTTCCTGATCCCGGATATCATCCTCGATTTCCCAGAGAGCCTCATTAACCGCCTTTAGCTGCTCCCGTGACTGCCTGATCGCCGTCTGGTCAGGTACCGCGGCGTCCCAAACAGAGCTCAACTCCTCG
>JAWVWU010000016.1:0-13415 GCA_033723595.1 Marinobacter sp.
GCCTTGAGCAGCTGCTTGCTCTTTTCATTGGTGCTGGTCGAGTAGCCTTCCAGGGAGGGTTTGGGACGAAAGACCAGATTGTAGGAATCCCGGGTGTAGGCGAAGATGTAGTTGTGGTTGCCGTAGTCAACCGTGCGCAGCATGTCGCGGACCCGTTTTTTGGCCACGTCCGGATCGAGATGGCTGTCGGTGTAGGTCTGCTGGATCATTGAGCGGGCGGTTTCCACCACGCTTTTGAGCTCCTGCTTGCGGGCCTCCAGCAGGTTCTCGCGCAGGCGGGCAACTTCTTCCTGTCCGTTGCTGCGCAGTTGGCTGGCGGTCAACCAGGCGATCGTTGAAGCGGTCAGCAGGATGGGAATCAGTACCGCCAGTAACAGGCGGGTACGGAGTCTAAGATGTTTCATGGCTCAGCTCTCGACCAGGGGAGTGCCTGATAGCAACCGCGACCTCGACGTCAGCAGGACGTTGCTGGCGCGAGGCGATCGAATCAGGGGGCTCGGGTGTTTGTCCAGGGAAGGCGGCATTATGACCAGTGAAATCGAATTTCACTGTTCCAAATTGTAAATAACCGTTGCCGGGTTCCTGCGGCGTTGCGGTCGATCTCATTCCGCGTCTTTGCTTTGTAAATTGTGAACCGGTGATGAATAATGGAATCTGATTTCAATAAACAAAACAAACGATCTTTTTTCAGTGATTCAGGGGCGACTCCATGAAAACGCGCATCACAGAACTCTTCCAGATAGAGCACCCGATCATCCAGGGCGGTATGCACCATGTCGGCTTCGCAGAGCTGGCGGCCGCCGTTTCCAATGCCGGTGGCCTGGGCATCATTACCGGCCTGACTCAGCCCACGCCGGAGGACCTGGCGCGGGAAATCGCCCGCTGTCGCGAGATGACCGACAAGCCTTTCGGGGTCAATCTCACTTTCCTGCCCTCGTTCAAGGCGCCGCCGTATCCCGAGTACATCGAGGCCATTATCGAGGGTGGTGTGAAGGCGGTGGAGACCGCTGGCCGCAGCCCGGAGCAGTACATGCCGTCCCTGAAAGCGGCCGGCATCAAGGTGATTCACAAGTGCACGTCGGTCAGGCACGCCCTGAAGGCTGAAAAAATCGGATGTGATGCAGTCAGCGTGGACGGCTTTGAATGTGGCGGGCATCCCGGTGAAGACGACATTCCCAATTTCATTCTGCTGCCCCGGGCAGCGGAGGAACTGAAAATTCCATTTGTTGCCTCCGGCGGCATGGCCGACGGTCGCAGCCTGGTGGCGGCCATGGCGCTCGGCGCCGAGGGTATGAACATGGGGACCCGGTTCATCGCTACCACGGACGCGCCGGTTCACGAGAACGTCAAGCAGGCCATTGTCGAGGCGGACGAGCTCCAGACCCGGCTGATCATGCGTGGCCTGCGCAACACCGAGCGGGTGCTGAAGAATGCCGCCGTGGATGAAATTCTGCGCATCGAGGAACTGAAAGGCGAATCACTGGGTATTGATGACATTCGTCACCTGGTGACCGGGGTGCAGGGGCGTAAGGTCCTGCAGGAAGGTCAGATGGACGCCGCCGCCTGGAGCTGTGGCATGGTCGCGGGTCTGATTCACGACATCCCCAGCTGTGACGAGCTGATCCGCACCATCATGGCCGACGCCGAATCGATCATTCGCCAGCGTCTGCTGGGCTGTCTGTAATTTATCCGCTTTCAGGGAGACCGTGACATGAGCTATCAACTGGATGTTCTGACCGAAGGTGGCAGTTTCTTTGAGGGGCCGCGCTGGCGCGACGGTCGCTGGTGGGTGTCGGATTTCTATCGTCACGGTGTGTTTACCGTGGATCCGGACGGCACCATGGAGCAGGTCATGACGGTGCCCAACCAGTCATCCGGGCTGGGCTGGATGCCCGATGGCTCGTTACTGGTGGTGTCAATGCTGGATCATCGTATTCTGCGTCGCTGGCCGGACGGCCGTCTCGACGAGCACGCGGACTTGAGCGAAGTAGCCACCGGCCATGTGAACGACATGGTGGTGGGTTCTGACGGGTCGGCCTGGGTCGGCAATTTCGGTTTTGATCTGATGGGCGGTGCCGATCTGCGTCCCGCGAAACTGGTTCGGGTCTCCGCCACCGGCCAGGTGACGGTCGCCGCCGACGATCTTTATTTCCCCAATGGCATGGTGCTGACGCCGGATGAGCAGACACTGGTGGTCGGTGAAACCTTCGGCAATGCCATGACCGCATTCACCATCGCGGCGGACGGTACTTTGACGGACCGGCGCGCCTGGGCATCGTTCGGTGACCGTCCAAAACCGGGACCCAGGGCTGACATGCTGGCACAGCTTGCCGTTGGCCCGGACGGGTGTTGCCTGGACGCGGAAGGACACATCTGGATTGCCGATGCGTTCAACCAGCGCTGTATCCGGGTTGCGCCGGGGGGCGACATTACGGCGGACATTGCCGCTCCCGAAGGCCAGGGTGTGTTTGCCTGCATGCTGGGCGGTGATGACGGTCGCACCTTGCTGTTGTGCTGCGCACCGGATTCCAGCGCCAAGCGGCGCGCGTCCACCCGCGAGGCCATTCTGGTTACCGCCCGGGTGGAGGTACCTCACGCCGGTCGTCCCTGAAGCGTGATTCCAGGGTCCCGTCCGGGCGGGACCCTCAGAGTATGTCGGCGCCAACTTCCTCGCTGAAGCGATCCGCGGCGCCGTTCCACTGCAGGGATCCCGTTTCGATCAGATAGATCCTGTCCGAATGCTGGACGGCAAACGTCAGGTTCTGTTCGGCGAGCAGAACGGTGAGACCGCTTTCGTGTTGCAGCTTGTCGAGGGCGTCGGAGATGCTCTCGATGATCAGCGGAGCCAGCCCCAGCGTCGGCTCGTCAAGCAACAGCAACCGGGGTTTCTGCATCAGCGCGCGACCGATCGTGAGCATCTGCTGCTCGCCGCCACTGAGCGTGAAGGCACTCTGTTTTGCGCGTTCCCGGAGCCGGGGGAACAGCTCGAACACTCGGTCAATCTGCGCACGGCGATCGACGTTATCGAGCGCGTGCCCGCCCAGTTCCAGATTCTCGAGTACCGACATATGGGTGAACAGCTCCCGGGTTTCCGGGCAAAGTGCAATGCCGCCAGTGGCGATGTCGGCCGGTTTCTTGCCACGCAGAGTCTGCCCATCCCATTGGATGTCGCCCCGGTATTCAACGAACCCCAACAGGCTGTTGAACAGCGTGGTCTTGCCTGAGCCGTTCAGGCCAACCACCGACACGAACTCGCCCTCATCGACGTGTAACTGTATGTTCCGAAGCGCTTCGGCCTGACCGTAATGCACCGACTTGATGTCCACATTCAGCAGCCGGTGGTCGCTGATCTGATGGCTGCGGTCGCGTGTCTCCTCGACCGTATCCAGTGATTTACCAAAGTAGACTTCGCGTACTTTTTCGTCGCTGGTGACCTGCTCGGGGGTACCCTCGGCGATCTTCTGACCGGCGTCCATGGCAACGATGCGATCAACCAGCCCGGACACCGCCTTGACGTTATGATCGACCAGAACAATGGCCTGGCCGGCGTCTCTCATGGACACGATCAGCTCGGAAAACTCCCGGGTTTCACTGGGCGCGAGGCCGGCAAAGGGTTCGTCCAGCAGCAGCACCGCCGGATCGGCGGCCAGCGCCTTGGCCAGCTCCAGACGACGCAAATCGGCAAAAGGCAGCGAATCCGGACGTTGATCGAGCACGCCTTCCAGGCCGACCCGTCTGGCCGCACTGCGCGCTTTCTCCTCGATCTGGCGACCGGTGAACAGCTGGAAAATCGTATCCGGCAGCAGCGCCAGCTTGATGTTTTCCAGAACGGTCTGGCGATGCAGCGGGCGAGAATGCTGGAATACCATGGCCATGCCGCGCTTGGCGATGGCATGCGTGGGGTGGCCGGCAATCTCATGGCCGTGGAACTTTATGGAGCCCGTGTCTGGTCGGACAACGCCCATGATCAGGGACAGCGTGGTTGACTTGCCGGAACCGTTGGGGCCGATCAGACCGACCACTTCACCCTGAGCAACGCTGAACGATATCTGGTCAACCGCCTGCAGGCCGCCGAAACGTTTGGAGATTTTGGATATTTCCAGAATGGTCATGCCTTACGCTCTCTCCGTGCACCAAACACGCTGATGAAGCCATTGGGCGCGAATACCAGTACGATCAGAGCCAGCACGGCGACCAGGGTCGAACTCAACTGGCCAACCGGCCGCAGGAACTCGCCGGCAACAATTAAGAAGACGGCGCCGAGAATCGAGCCGATGATCGAACGCCGCCCCCCGATGATGGTGGCAATGATGATCTGAATGGTCACCGCCACCGCCACAACGGTACCTGGCGAGGCGGTACCAAAATAGAACACCGTCATCGCCCCGGCCAGCCCGGAAAAGAAGGCACTCACGACGAACGCCAGAATCTTGAACTTGGTGACGCTGAAGCCCAGCGCCTCGGTCGCCGTGGAGTCCTGCCCGCTTGCTTCCAGGATCAGGCCCAACGGCGATCTCACAAGAATGCGCAACACCAGCGCGGTCAACGTCATCAGTCCGAACGCGTAGTAGAAATTGCCGGTGCTGCTGATGGTGAGTATGTCCATCAGGGCCAGCCCGATCTCGCCGCCGGTGTAGCCGGCGAACATGTTGATCACCTGGCTCAAAAGAAGCACCGCGACCAACGTGACCAGACCGAAGTAGGGTCCCTTGAGGCGCAGTGCCGGGCCGACCAGTGCCAGCCCGCCGATCACGGCCGCGAGCGTACCCACCGGTATGCAAACCCAGACCGGCCAGCCCAGGTAGGTGTTACACATGCCCGCGCCGTAGGCACCGAGGCCGATCAGAAAAGTAGGGCCAAAATTGACCTCACCGCCGTAGCCAAAAAGCAGGTCCCAGGCCATGGCGTAAACGGCCACGTAGGATGAAATCGTCAACACTCCGAGCCAGTAGCCGGAGACGAACCAGGGCAGGCAGGCGGTGGCCGCGAAAGCCAGCACCACTACACCGGTTTTCCAGTCAAACCATGTGCGAGTCATAATGTGTTGTCTTCTGCTGAGGTGTGATCAATGGCGGCCAAACAACCCCTGGGGCCGCGCATAGAGTACGACGATTAGTAGTAGCAGCCCTGGAACCTCGCGCAGCGACGGCGAGATCAGAAACGCTGTCACCGTGCCAAGAAATCCCAGTATGTAGGCTGCCGCCAGTGAACCCAGAACATTGCCGAGCCCGCCAAGTACGACGATCGTAAAGGAAGTCGCAGTCAGGTTGATCGCTACGTTGCTGCTGGCTCCGATGAATGACGCCAGTAACACGCCGGCGATGCCCGCCAGCAGGCCGTACAGACCCCACACCAGAAAATGGATCCGGCCAATGTCGTAGCCAACGATCGCTAGCCCTTTCGGGCTCATCGATGCCGCCAGCATGGCTTTACCCATGCGGGTATGAGAGATGAATAACCACAGAGCGCCGATCACAGCCCAGGCGACAACACCAATCAACAGGCTGTTGAGCGGCACGGTGACGCCGTCGATGTGTATCACGCCCTCAATCATGGCCGGGGTAGAGACCGGCGTAGCGCCAAAAAACCACTCCAGTATCCCCTGCAGTATCAGCGCAAACAGTAGCGTGGACACGAACAGGAAGACCGGTAGCTCTTCGCTGGCCAGTTGTCGTGAACGGCTCAGCGGGATCACCACCGTAAAATAGAGCACATAGGTCGTCCCGATGGCCGCGGCGATACCGACCAGGCCACCCAGATAGATACCCATGTGCAGTTGCAGCGCGCAGTACCAGGCGACCAGCGACGCCACCACAACGATGGCGCCATGCGCCAGATTGAGAATGCCGGATACGCCAAAGATGATGGTGAGTCCGGCAGCGCCGAGGGCATAAATGGCGCCGATGATAAAACTGCTGATGAGGATCTCGATTATCAGGTTCATCGTCTAGGCTCTTGTCGCAAACAGCAAAATAACGGCTGAGGTCGCGCCTGACGGCGCAGGCGCGGACGAGGGTGAGGCATGGCGCCGCTGTTGCCAGCGACGCCCATGGTGACCGCTATTACTGCGACTGTCCCACGAATGCGGGCAACCGGATCTCGCCCTTGGCGAGTTTTTCCGGCCAGATGATGACCTGTTTACCGTCCTGCCACTGGAAGGCCACGAACGACTGTCCTTTCGTTGGATCCTGGTTGAAGATCACTTCGTGCGCGTACTCATCGTCAGTACCGTGGAAGGCCACCCGTCCCAGCACGCCGGTGATGTCTGTCTGTTCCAGGGCTTTGACCAGCTTGTCGCTGTCGTCACCGCCACCGGACCGGGTAAGTGCGTCCTTGAGCGCGTACATGGCGTCATAGGTCGTGTAGGCGTCGTAGGCAGGCTCGCCAATGTTGAAGCGCTTGGAATAGGCCTTGAAGAACGCCGGTGTCTTGTCTGTCAGCGGCGCCCCGTTCAGGCCCGGTGTTCCGGTAATGACCCCTTCTGTCGCACCGTTCGTTGCCGCCCAGAACTTGGAAGAACCGGCCTGACCGTTAATGCCACTGAACAGCGCCGGCACCTCCTGTTGTTGCCATTGGATAACCGGCTTTACCCCGACATGGGCGACCGCCGCCATGATGACGTTGGCGTCCGCTTTCTTGATGCGGCTGTAGATTGGTGTGAAGTCGGTGGTATCGGGTGAGAAGCGGATGTGATCCACAACCTTCATGCCCACTTTGGGCAGGCACTTCTGGTAGGCCTCGTCGACCGGTTTGGTCCAGGCGGCGTCTTCGCTGAAGATGACGGCGCGATTGAAGCCTTTGAATTTGTCACTTTGGGTCAGCGTTGCGTTAGCGACGATGCAGCTTTCCTGAGCCAGAATCGCCGAGTTCACATAGCTGTGAAAGACATATTTATAGCGTTCCGGATTGGCTTTGACTCCGGCCGGGATCTCGCTGGAGGCGGCGCCTGTCACAAGCAGCGGGGTCTGCAGGCGCGATGCCCACGGCATCATGGCCAGTGCTACCTCACTGGTGAAGATGCCCATCATTGCGACAACGCCGTCCTGCTGTACGGCGCGCTGGAAGGCGCGGGAAGAGTCGGCTGCCGAGAAGTTGTTGTTGTACTTGTGCAGTTCCAGCATGCGACCGTTGATGCCGCCAGCCTTGTTGATTTCGTCGGCGGCGAGTTCGGCTGCATTGAATATGGATTTGCCCAATACGTGACTTTCCGGCGCAATCACCCCGATTGAAATAGGTTCTGCTGCCCGGGCCGTTGGCATCGTCAGCGCGGAACACAGGACACTGCCTGCCACCACGACGGCCGTAGCCAGCGAACGGTTCATATCGCTCAATGAACGCATGCTTATCTCCTTATTGGTCTTGTTCGTTGGATTTTGCTTGGCGAAACCATTTCCCGATACAACCTCGGCGACCCGTCCAATGGCCAGTCACTCATTCCCTGATAAAAACAGGTCAGTGCGAGAGCCTGACCATTTTGCGGAATACAGTTTCAATACTAATTAAAGCTAGCAGTGCCGCCGGAGAGGGTCAAGGATGCCCGTTTACCGGGGTTTACAGGTCACGTCTGCGACGTTATTCGCCAGCGAAGGGGCGGCGGCTGGCGGTGTGGTCAGCGTTGAACATGCCGATTCGCCGGGTTGTGATGGCCGGTTTGATCAGCAACGCCGGCCGGCTCTCTGCGTGGCGTCGGGTGCATGCACTGACCCGAGGGAACGTCCTGTCTAGTACCAGAGCTCGCCAATCGGCGTTTGGGGACTGAAATGATGCTGAACCTGGGCCTGGAACAGTTCCGCCGAGGCCAGGGCATCGCTGAGCGCGTGGTGGGGCGCGTAGTGCGGCAATCCGTATCGGGTCCGACTGTCCGGCAAGCGGATGGACAGCGGTTGCTGGCCGCGCAGTCGCCTGAACCAGCCGGGCTGGCGCCGGGGGTTGACCTGGGCTTCGATCGCCATGGTGTCGATCACCGGAAACTGGATGCCCTCGCTCAGGCGCCATTGCATCGCCACGTCCAGAAACGGGCGCTCGATGCCGCGGTGGTGCACGATCACCACTTTGCCGGCCAGCGCCGACAACAGGTCGCCGATAATATCGGCCAGGTCCGGCGCCTGGTCGATTTCGGTGTGGGTGATGCCGTGAATGGTGACCGACTGCTGGTGCAGCGGCAGCGGCGGGCGTACTACCCAGTGCCGGGCATCACGGCTGTATATCCGCCCGAGCGACATCGGCACCAGACCGATGCTGACAATCGAATGCTGGTTGGGATCGAGGCCGGTGGTTTCGAAGTCCATGGCCACCAGTGGCACCTCCGCAACCGGGGTCTCGGGCGCGACGCAGCCGGCCCGGTAAAACATTTTGAGCCGGGGGTCTGTGGCCTCGGATGCGAGCCTGGCAAACACCTCCGGCCAGCTGGGTGCGGTCGTTTGGTGCGGCATCCGGGAGTCGTTCTGGTTGCTCATTTGCCGTTCTGTCCTGGCTGTTCAGCGAATTAATTCAGGCGGCCGGTCGGCGCATGGTAGCGGTAGCGTAAAAATTTCTGGCCGTTGCTGAGCACCTGAAACGCGTCCTTGAGGTTGCGCCGCTCAAAGGAGGACAGATCCTCCGGTTTCACGCTGTTGTTGGGGGGCCGCCCCGCTTCGATGGCCAGTGCCTGATGGCGAATGCGCACGATCGCGATAAACTCCAGGGCGTCCCGCATGTTATCAGCGCTGCCTTCCGGCAGCAGTCGCGTTTCGGCGACCGCCTTCAGGCGTTCGAAGGAGTTCTGCGCCGTGGAACCGCAGGCCAGGGTGTGAACCCGGATCAGGTCCGACAGCGGGGCGGTGCCGCGGCGCTTGAGGTTGATGGTCTTGTTGTGCTCACCGCCCTCTTCCATCACAAACGTGCGGAAAAAGCCCAGCGGCGGCGTCCGGTTGAGGGCATTACGGGCCATCATCGCCAGGAAGCGCTTGCTGTGGCTTGCCTTGTGCGCAACCAGCTGTTTGAGGCTGTCGGCAAAGGCGGTCTCACCATGAATGCCGGCCAGGTCGAAGAAAATATTGCTGTTGAGCAGCGACTGGGCCTCGGGGTTGTCGATCCAGTCGGTAAAATAGTCTTTCCAGACCTGCAGGGGCTGACGCCATTTTGCGTTGGTCGCCATGATGTCACCGGTGCAATAGCTGTAGCCACAGGCGGCCAGCCCGTCACTGACAAATTTGGCCAGGGCCTTGAAATACTCGTCGTGCAGGCGTGGGTCGAAGGCATCGTCCAGCACCATGGCGTTGTCCTGGTCGGTCACGATCAGCTGTTCATCCCGCGCCATCGAACCCAGCGCCATGAAGCAGTAAGGCACCGGCGGTGGTCCCAGCTTTTCCTCGCCGAGTTCCAGCAACCGCTGACAGAAGCTGCGACCAATACCGGCCATGGCACTGCCGATCATGTGGGAGTTGGCGTCCTCGTTGACCATGCGCACGAAGCTCTGGCTGACGTCCTTGCTGACCGCCTTGAGTCCCCTGACGTCTTTCTGCCGGTAGATGTTGCTGACCACGAACAATGTGCTTTGGGACTCGTACTTGACGATATCCGACAGGCCAATGACGCCCCGGGGCTGGCCCTTCTCCACGACCGGCAGGTGGTGCACGTTGTTGTGCAGCATGGTGAGCATGGCCTCGAACAGATAAGCGTCCGAGCGGATGGTGATCAGACCAGACGACATGATGTCCGCAATGGGCGTTTCCGAGGGCAGGGCCTCGGTCAGTGCTCGGGTGCGCAGGTCCCGGTCGGTAATAATGCCCGACATCCCGTGCGGGGTCTGGGACTCATCCATCAGCAGCAGCGCCGATACGCTCTCGCTGGTCATGATCCGGGCGGCTTCCTGCAGCCGGATGGTATCGGGTGCGGTGATCGCCGGTCGTGATATCAGCCGCGTGACCCGGACATTCATCAACTCGTTGGCTTTCTGGCGCCGCGAGACCGCCGTACGCAGACGCGTACGATCCTCTATTTCCACGAAATCGGCGAAGCTGTCGTGGGTCTTCCACAGTTCCTCGAAAACATCGCCCGGGATGCAGTAGAGCAGGCTGTCTTCAAGAGCGCGAGCCGGGAAGCGAACGGTCTTTCTCATCATCAGCCCGAACTGACCGAAGATGTCGCCCTCGCCGAGTCGGTTATACAGCTCCCCCGACCGCCGGAAAATGTCGACAGCGCCGCTGCGGATATAAAACAGGTCGGTGCTGGGCTGGTCGAATTCGGTGATGTTGGTGCCGGCGCGGTAATAGGCGACTTCAACCCGCGAGGAAATCATGTTGAGCGTCTCGTCCGGCAGCTCATCGAACGGCTCATGCTGGCTGAGGTGATTGCGGATTTCGATCAGTTCGGCTTGCATCCCTGGCTCCTCGGTCGTGCTGACAGCGTTACCTGTGAGCGCAGTGTAGCAGAGACGCGCACCGAGTCAGGTGGTTGTGATTGACCGCTTACCCGGGCATTGGTAGCCTTGCGACATTCGTTCAGGTGTCCACCCGCAGCGCGGGTGGATGAAACGGGAAGTCGGTGCGCACCCTCGTGGGCAAGTCCGACGCTGCCCCCGCAACGGTAATTGAGTGAACGGTCATCGAACGCGCCACTGTATCCGCGGATACGGGAAGGCGATGACCGAGGGTTTCAGAACCTGCTCAAAAGCCCGGAGACCGGCCTGACGAAACGGAGTGTCGTCTAGTCGACGCCCGACACCATGCGTTGCGGTGGGCAGCGGTCTGGTGGGTGCATCCCGGTCGTCGCGCATGATTTACGCCTGTCCCGCCATCTGCCCGCCTGCTGTCCATATTGCAACGCCATAATAATGATCGTGCGGGTGCGCACGACCTTAACAGTGAGTGGTTGTTATGGCGCTGGCCAAATCGAGTGTTCGGTCCGGATCGTCTTTGTCCGGTCTGCCTGTCCTGCTGTCTGTTTTCCTTCCCTTGACCGTCTCTGCCCAGAGCGCGCCGCCTGACGCGAACCCATCGCCATCCCGGGACCCGATCGTGGTGACGGCGACGCTGGGTCCCAAAACCGTCGGTGAGAGTCTGTCTTCAGTGACGGTCATCGGCCAGGACCGAATCCGCCAGGAGCAACCGGCCGAGCTGAAAGACCTGCTCGACGCCCAGCCCGGGCTGAGTGTGATCAGCAATGGCGGTTACGGCAAGCAGACCAGTGTCTTCGCCCGGGGCACCGGCAGCGAATCCACCATCCTGCTGGTGGACGGGGTGCGTCTCAAGTCCGCCACCAGCGGCGGAGCGCCGTGGATGTACGTGCCGCCGCAGCTGATTGACCGGGTGGAAATCGTGCGGGGCTCGCGCAGTGTGCTTTATGGCGCCGATGCGGTTGGTGGCGTGGTGCAGGTCTTTACGCCGCGGGCTGGGACCGGCACAGATGGCTGGCTGGAGGCCGGCGGTGGCAACCTCAATACCCGACAGGTCGGTGCTGGTATCTCGACACAGCAGGGCGCAAACCGGCTCAGCCTCAATGGCAATCACTTTACCACGGACGGCAGCAACGTCCGCGCCGGTGGTGACGACCTGGGGTATCGGTCGACCGCCGGCAGCGCCAGTATCAGCCACGCCTTCAGCCGCGGCGGGGAAGCCCGCCTGGTGATGCTCAGGAACCAGGGTAATACCGAGTTCGAGGGCGGCAATACCGACTTTGTGGAGCAGATTCTGGGGCTGAGCCTCCAGACCCATCCGGACGATCACTGGACCAGTCATGTGCAGTTCTCCGAGGCCAGGGACCGGCAGGATACCGAGTCGCCGGCGTACGGTCCCAGTCAGTTCAATACCCGTACCCGCACTGCCCGCTGGGACAATACACTGACTGCCGGTACCCACGAACTGGTGATCGGCCTCGAGCATCAGACGGATCAGGTGGACGGCAGTACCGCTTTCGACGAGACCAGCCGGACCAATACCGCCCTGTTTGGCCAGAGTTTCCTCAACTGGGGGCCGACCCATCTGCAGCTCGGACTGCGCGCGGACGATAACGAAGCCTACGGTCGGCAGGAGACCGGCGCCGTAGCGCTCGGGCAGGATCTGGATCATCAGCATCGGCTGCGAGTGAGCTACCGGACGTCATTCCGGGCTCCGACCTTCAATGACCTGTACTACCCGTTCGAGAATTACGGGGGCTTTTCCTACTCCGGCAATCCGGACCTGAAACCCGAGCGGGCGGGCGCCTTCGAGGTGGGCCTGCGGGGCGAGTATCGGCACGGCTTCTGGGATCTGGCCGCCTACCAGAACGACATCGAAAACCTGATCGTGATTGCCTACTCGGGCACCACATCCCAGCCCACCAACGTCGAACGTGCCCGCATTCGGGGCCTGGAACTCAGCGGTGGCCTGGCCTGGGCGGACTGGTCGGTCGAGGCCGGCGTATCGGTGATCGACCCCCGCGACCGGGACACCGACCGCCGGCTGGCACGTCGCACCGGCAAAACCGCCCGTCTGGACGTGGACCGGGCGCTGGGATCCTGGAACCTGGGCGGCAGCGTCCGGGCCGAGGGCTACCGTTACGACGACAAGGCCAACAACAACCGACTGCCCGGCTATGCCACGCTCGATCTGCACAGCGTCTGGCATTTTGCGCCACACTGGCGGGGCGCCCTGAAACTGAACAACGTATTGGATCGACGCTACCAGGCGGGCATTGGCTACGACAGCAATACGTTCGCGCCGTTTGAGTATCTGGCGGTGGGGCGGACCGTCTTCCTGTCCCTGCGCTACGATCTGAAATAGGATCCGGGAGTCGTCCGACGCGATGAGATCACTATTGATCCTGCTGCTATTGATGGGTTCTGCCCGGGTCGTCCTGGCCGCCGGCCCCTGCGTGACCGATGCAGCCCACCACCGCGTCTGCCTGCCCGCGCCGGCGCAGCGCATCGTGGCGCTGTCGCCGGGGGCGGTGGAGCTGCTGTACGCGGCCGGCGCCGGCAGCCAGCTGGTGGCGGCAGTGGCGTTCAGTGATTATCCGCCGCAGGCCCGTGCGCTGCCATCGGTGGGCACGAGCGACCGCCTCGACCTGGAAGCGTTGCTGGCACTGGAGCCGGACCTGGTCGTGGCCTGGGGCTCCGGCAATCCGGCGGAGCAGGTCGACCGGCTGATTCAACTGGGCGTTCCGGTTGTGACGCTGGAGCCCCGTGACTTTGAATCAGTGGCGGTGAGCCTTGAGCAGCTTGGCCGTCTGGCCGGCTCGGCTGCCCAGGGTGCGCAGGCCGCCCGCGCCTTCCGGTCCGGGATTGCCAGACTGGCTGCCCGGTATCAGGAGGCAGATCCGGTGTCGGTGTTTTTCCAGGTCTGGGACAAACCGCTGATGACCGTCAATAACGATCAGCTCATTGGCAAGGTCATCCAGCTGTGTGGCGGCCGCAACGCCTTCGGTGACCTCGACCGTCTGGTGCCCCGCATCAGCAC
>JAWVWU010000017.1:0-13408 GCA_033723595.1 Marinobacter sp.
CAGCTGATGATGAACTTCGGCGATCCGTCGAGTTTCACCCTGTTTACCCTGGCGGCCGTATTGCTGACTCTGGCTCTGGTCCCCCTTTCCCTCACCCGGATGGAAGCGCCGGTGATTGATACGGTCGAGCGGATGTCGTTCTTCACGTTGCTACGGGAATCGTCGTCCGGAGTGGCCGGTTCGCTGATCTGTGGTGTTCTGATCAGTTCGTTTTATGCTCTCGGTCCGGTCTACGCGACACTGATCGGGCTGAATCTCTCCCAGACGTCCGTGTTCATGGCGACAGCGATCGTGGCGGCCATGCTGTTGGCCTGGCCACTGGGCAAGGTCGGTGACCGCGTCGACCGGCGCCGGATGCTGATGTGGGTGGCCCTGGCGTCTGCCGTTGCCAGCGCCCTTGTGGCAGTTATGAGCCCGGACCGGTTGTGGCTGCTGATGCTGGTGGTCGGCGTGTTCACAGGCCTGACCGCGTCGCTGTACCCGATTGCGGTTGCCATCACCAACGACCGTATGGAGCATCATCGTATCGTCGCGGCCAGCGCCACGCTGCTCTTGAGCTATGGCATCGGCGGTGTTGTCGGTCCGGTTGTCATGGCCAAGCTGGTGAGTGTGATGGGGCCGCCGGGACTGTTTGTCGGCAGCGCGGGTTTCCTCATGCTGCTGGCGGCCATTACCTATTACCGTATCCGCACGACCTACGACATCCCGGTGGATGAGCAGGAGCAATTCGTGGCTGCGATGCCGGATTCGTCACCGGTGCTGTCGGAAATTGACCCCCGGAACGAGTCGTTCGAACAACCGGAGACAACGTTGGCGGCCGATTAGCGGTGCGGGCGTCTTGTCGCAGGCCGGTCAGGACGCATAGCATGGCGGTGCGGCCAATTGCTCTGTTGAAAATATTAGCTTACTAGTATTATTCTTTAATCAAGTATTCAGAAAACAGGGGTTGAATATGGATGATGACACCATGCGGGATCAGTTCCCCTTCGCGGTTGCCCGGGTCACCCGGCGCTGGCGGAAATTGCTGGACGAGAGGCTGCGGGACCTGGGAGTCACCCAGGCGCGATGGACCACTATGGTCTATCTGCAACGCGGTGGTGAGGGCCTTACCCAGCGGGAACTGGCGGGTCTGATGGCCATTGAAAACCCGACCCTGGTGCGCCTCCTTGACAGCCTCGAGGGCCAGGACCTGATCGAGCGGCGCCCCTGTGAGCACGATCGCCGTGCGCGGCGGCTGCATCTGACTGCCCAGGGTGAGGCCTTCATGCACGATCTCAATGCCCGGGCCGCCAAGTTGCGGGAAGAAATGCTGGAAGGCGTCGACAGCAACGACATCAATGTCGCCCTCAACGTGTTCAACCGCATCATGGTGAACGGCGACCGGCTCAAATAACCGGTGCCAGCCTGGAGGTAGTTCTGTCCGACCATTCCCTCGATACCCTGCGTAGCCGCTACGGCGCGCGCTGGCGCTGGCTGGCCGTGGCTACGGTCATGCTGGGTACCATGGCGACGGTGCTCAGCGCGACCATTGTGAACGTAGCCCTGCCCGATATCATGCGTGAGTTCGGTATCCGTCAGGGGCAGGCACACTGGCTCGCGACGGGGTTCATCGCGGCCATGACCACCACTATGCTGACCAGCAGCTGGCTGCTCGACCATTTCGGCCTGCGTAAAACCCTGGCAGCCGCCATGCTGTTGTTCAGCGGGATCTCCATTGCCGGTGGTTTTGCGCCGACACCGGAGTTGCTGATCGCTGCGCGTATCGGACAGGGCGCGGTTGCCGGACTGATGCAGCCGATGGCGATGTATCTGGTGTTCCGGGTATTCCCCAAGAACCAGCGGGGCCAGGCCATGGGCATCTATGGCATGGGCGTGATTCTCGCGCCGGCGCTGGGCCCGGTGCTCGGCGGTATGCTGGTCGATCAACTGGACTGGCGCTTTGTGATGTTCGCTCCTGCGCCGGTCACGCTGCTTGGGGTCTGGATGGTCTGGAAATTCCTGCCCTGGCCGGTCAACCCCCCGTCTCCCTATCCTTTTGACCGCATCGGATTCGCCTGGCTGGCGGTGTCGATCGTCTGCAGTCTGGATGCGCTCAACCGCTTGCAGCATCCCCAGGGCAACGCTGGCATGATCGTGGCGGGCGGCGCGATAGCGCTGATCAGTCTGGTGGCGTTTGTCATCCGGGAGCGGCGGGTCGATCATCCGTTGCTGCGGGTGGGCATGCTGCGTCGTCCCGAATTCCTCTATGCCAATCTTGGAGCGCTCGCGTTGGGGCTGGCCCTGTTTGGCTCGACCTATCTGATACCGCTCTTTGTTCAGGCCGCCCTGGGATTCACCGCCACCGAGGCCGGTTTACTGATGCTTCCGGCGGGTATTGCACTGGGCATTGTCTTCCCACTGGCGGGTCGCCTGGCAGATCGTCGTTCGCCGCGGAGTCTGATCACCACGGGTATGATCCTGTTTGCCAGTTCCGCCATGCTGTTCGCGATGTCTGATGCCAGTCTCGGTTTTGTGTGGCTGGCGCTGTGGGCAGTGATTGGCCGCATTGGTCTGGGCCTGATCATGCCGGCGTTATCGACCGGAGCGCTCAACCCCCTTGAGCCGCATGAGCTGGCGTCCGGGTCCAGTACGATCAATTTCACCCGGCAGCTGGGCGGCGCTTTCGGTATCAACATCGTCGCCTTGACGCTCGAGTACGGCGAGCATGTCAACGACCTGCCAGCCCTGTCGGCGTTCCACGGTGCCTGGTGGCTGGTGGCGGTCTTCGTCGGCCTGGCCGTGCTACCGGTCTCTCGCCTGCGTGGCTGATTGCACCCGCTGCGATGGTTGTATAAACTTTCGTCTCCTTCAGGGGAGTAGTCTCGTCGGACCATCGACGGCACTGATCAACATACTTGGGGCTCAATCTCCATGGTCAGTGCGCTCCAGCCGGTCATTGGCTGGAACTGACAAGACCTGAGGTGGTGCCATCTCCCATGGGCGGAGGATGGTGCTGCCTCTTGTCTGACTGTCCGCCCTGGAGTTTTTATGGACGCCTTTCTCGCTTCAACCTTCGGGGTTTTCATCGCTGAAATCGGTGACAAGACCCAGCTTCTTTCTCTGTTCCTGGTTACCCGTTTCGCGCAGCGCCTTCCCATCATTCTCGGTATGCTGGTGGCCACCCTGCTCAATCACGGGTTGTCTGTGCTGTTGGGCGCCTGGGTCGCGCACTGGTTACCGGCAGCCTGGTTGCCGTGGATCGTGGCGGCCAGTTTTGTGGCCATTGCGTTGTGGTTGCTGATCCCGGACAAGGACGACGCTGAAGACTCCCGGCTGCTCAGATTCGGCGCCTTTACCGCTACCGCGCTGTTGTTCTTCCTCGCCGAGATCGGCGACAAGACCCAGATCGCCACCGTGGTGCTGGCGGCACGTTACGACGCAAGCTTCTGGGTGTTAATGGGCACAACCGTTGGTATGCTGGCAGCCAACATTCCGGTTATCATGGCCGGCAAGTGGTTGATGGAACGTATGCCGCTGGCGATAGCCCGACTGGGCGCCAGCGTGCTGTTTTTTATGCTGGCGATCGTGACGCTGTGGGCAGCGTTTGATTCGCTTTCGACCTGACCGGTGACGGCTCTGGCCGCTGGTCAGGCATGGTTGGATAGTAAGCACTATGACCTGTGAATCCCGTAGACAATTCGGTTGGCTTTTGCTGGTTTTTCTGGCGTGGCCGGCCTGGGCCGATGACTCGGCTACCTCCCCTCAGCCAGAGGCCGCCAAACCGGCGTCTGAATCGGCGCCCGACGTGCGGCCCCCGGTGCCAAGCTGGACAGTCAACAGTGACCTGGTTGGTCATCTGTCGTACTTGACTGCCCATTACGAGGACACCTTCGCCGAGATTGGTACTCAGCAGAGCCTGGGCTATCTGGCGCTGGTCAAGGCGAATCCCGGGGTGGATCCCTGGCTGCCCGGCGAAGGCACCCAGATCACGCTGCCGCGTCTGCACATCCTGCCAGACGCCAAGCGCCAGGGCATTGTGATCAACCTGGCGGAGTACCGGCTTTACTACTTTAATGACGGTAAGGTGAAAGTGTATCCGGTCGGTGTCGGGACCGATGACAACCCGTCACCGCTGACCGATGCCACCGTGACCATGCGGCTCCAATCGCCTGCCTGGTACCCGCCGGACAGTGTTCGTGCCCAGTATGCGGCGTCGGGTGACCATCTGCCCCGGATGATACCGCCGGGGCCGGATAACCCTCTGGGTTCTCATGCCCTGCTGCTGAGCGCAAAGGGCTACCTGATCCATGGAACCAACAAGGATTTCGGTGTTGGTACCCAGGTCAGCCATGGTTGTTTCCGGATGTACAACGACGATATTGACCGCTTTGTGTACACCGTTGACAAGGGCACCCACGTCCAGATCGTCAATCAGCCCGTAAAGATTGGTATGAAGGGACGGGAAGTCTGGCTGGAGGTGCATCGGCCGCATGAGCAATACGATGAGGCCACGCGGGACGAGCTGTGGAAACAGACCATGGCCATGATTGCCGACTTCAAACAGGGCCGGCCGACGCTCGAGCTCAAGCGCCGGGCCATCGAGCTGGCGGTGGACCAGGCGGACGGCATACCCCGGATGATTGGCGAGCAGGTGGCTCAGGTGGCCCAGGGTTCAGCGGCCCACCAGAATGCCGACGCTGTCCGTCCCGACGTTAAGGATCGCAAGGCCCCGGATTTCGACGACAACGCGGTAGAACGCTTGTTCTGACCGACGTCACCAACCGACCGGGGCAAGGAGGGTCTTTCATGAACTTCCGGACCGGTCATCGCATTGCGCGTCCTGGCATCATGGTGCTGGCATGGGTAGCGGGGCTCTTGCTCGCGGCGCTCATCACCGCTGGCTCGGCCACTGGTGACACCGACGCCGCCCGGGTTCGCGTACTCACGCTGAACGGGGCGATCGGGCCCGCTACCGCGGACTACCTTGTACGTGGCATAGAGCAGGCGGCCACCGATCAGGCTGACCTGGTGGTGGTGCAGATGGATACGCCCGGCGGCCTGATGGAATCCATGCGTCGGGTGATCGCCACGATACTGGCCTCACCGGTGCCGGTTGCCACCTATGTGTCCCCTGCCGGCGCCCGGGCGGCCAGTGCCGGGACCTATATCCTCTACGGGAGCCAGGTCGCTGCCATGGCGCCGACCACGCACCTGGGCTCTGCCACCCCGGTACAGATGGGCGGCCTGCCCGGCCTGCCGGACGACAGTCCAGACAAGAACGGTACGCCCGCGCCACCACCCCCTTCAAACCCGCCGGAATCGGACGGTTCATCCCCACAGGGCACCAATGACAACCCGGCCGCCGGTCAGCAATCGCCCTCCGGGTCCCGCGGCCAGTCGCCGATGGAACGCAAGGTGCTCGAAGACGCGGTGAGCTACATCCGACAGCTGGCCAAGCGTTATCACCGCAACGCCGACTGGGCCGAGCGAGCGGTGCGCGAAGCGGTCAATCTGGGCGCTGAAGAAGCCCTGAAGCAGCAGGTCATTGATGTGGTGGCGCCGGATCTGGACGATTTGTTGAGGCAACTGGATGGTCGTACCGTGGTCATGGCCAGTGGCGAACGGACCCTGCATCTGCCGAATCCGACGGTCGAGCGGGTAGATCCGGACTGGCGAACGGAGCTGCTGTCTGTGATCACTGATCCCAATGTGGCCTATTTCCTGATGATCATCGGCTTTTACGGGCTGATCTTCGAACTGGCCAGTCCCGGTAACCTGTTTCCCGGCGTGATCGGCGGCATCTGCCTGCTATTGGCGCTGTTTGCGTTCCAGGTGCTGTCCGTAAACTACGCCGGCCTGGCGCTGATTCTGCTGGGCCTGGGTTTCATCGTCGGCGAAGCCTTTATGCCCAGCTTCGGTGTACTCGGGGTGGGAGGCGTGATCGCCTTTATCGTCGGCTCGATTATTCTGATGGACGGCACCCACCAGGCCATTTCCCTTCCCATTATCGGCGGAACGGCCGCGGTGGCGGCCGGTTTTATTCTGTGGACTGTGTTGCGTTTCATGACGTTGCGGCGACGGCCGCCGGTCAGCGGCATGGATCAGCTGGTCCGGGAACCGGCGGTGGCGCTGGACGATTTCCAGCCTCGCGAGGGTCGTTACCGGGGCCATGTCAGTCTGACCGGGGAGCGCTGGAATGCGGTCAGCCATCAACCCGTCTCGGCTGGCGACGTTTTGCAGGTGGTTGGGATCAACGGCCTGACCGCCAATGTTGAACCGTCGGACAACCGGCCGGCAGCGGCCGAACGCTGACGGATCGAACTCACTGGACAGGAGTAAACAAGCATGGGTGGACTCATAGCGTATCTGGCACCGTTGGTGATTCTCCTGCTGATTCTGGCATCGGCGATCCGTATCCTGCCGGAGTATCAGCGCGGCGTGGTGTTCTTCCTGGGACGTTTCCAGGGAGTCAAGGGTCCCGGCCTGATGATCATTATTCCCGGCATTCAGCAGATGATCCGTGTGGATCTGCGGGTCATTACGCTGGATGTACCCAGTCAGGACGTGATCTCACGGGACAATGTGACGGTGCGCGTCAGCGCCGTTCTGTATTACCGCGTCGTGGACCCCGAGCGTGCCATCATCCGGGTGGAGGACTTCGGTGCCGCAACCAGCCAGTTGTCCCAGACCACACTGCGGTCGGTTCTGGGAAAGCACGATCTCGATGAGATGCTATCGGAGCGCGACAAACTCAACGCGGATATTCAGGAGATCATCGACAGCCAGACCGCCGAGTGGGGCATCAAGGTGGCCACCGTCGAGATCAAACACGTGGACCTGAACGAATCGATGATTCGCGCCATTGCCCGGCAGGCAGAAGCCGAACGGGAGCGCCGGGCCAAGGTGATTCACGCGGAGGGTGAACTGCAGGCGTCCCAGAAGCTGGTGGAAGCCGCGCAGGTGATGTCGACCAATTCTGGCGCGATGCAGTTGCGTTATCTACAGACCCTGGCCGATATGAGCAATACCAATTCGTCGACCATCGTATTCCCGCTGCCGATGGAGCTGATGGAGACATTCCGCAAGGGACGGGATCGTGACGACGAACCGGATAAACCGGCATAAAAAAAGGCCGGTATAGCCGGCCTTTTCCTGTGCGTCAGACAGAATTACTTCTGGCTGGAACGCATCAGCATGCGCTTGGCGCGCTCATTGGCTTCGTCAGCTGCTTTCTGGGCAGCTTTGGCAGCAGCCAGTGCTTCTTCTGCTTTGGCCTGTGCAGCGTTGGCACGGCTCTGTGCGGTGTTTGCAGTCTTCAGCGCGTTGTCGGCTGTTTGCTCAGCGGAGTTCGCTGTAGCAGCAGTCTCGTCCATCATCGCTTTCTGGTCGGCATTGGTGGCACAACCGGCCAGCAATGTAGACGCCAGTGCAAACCCTGCGATCGTCAACTTACGCATGTTCAATTCCCCTTATTGGTCGTGTTATTTCCTGTGATGCAGAAAGTCTGGCTTTGCCAACATCCTGTCTAAACGGATCTGACGGCAAAACCGCCAGCTACGTCAAACAGTGTAAAACACTCTGGAAGAAAATGTTAACTGTCCAGACGTAAAACATCTTAGCCTATTACACAGACTTAAGATTGCACACATGATACGAGCGAGGCGGGTCTTTGGATGCGCGAGCGACTACTTGGCCCCGGTGCACGAGTCACGGCAGGATTTCGATCGGCGTACCGTCGCTGACCAGCTGCCAGATCTCATCCATGTCACGATTGCCAACGGCAATGCAGCCGTCAGTCCAGTCCAGCCCGGAATAGGCAAACGCCATGTCGCCAGCGTCGTTGGGCAGGCCGTGAATCATGATGCTGCCGCCCGGGTTGAGACCCCAGGCGTGAGCCAGGGAGCGGTCTTCGGCATTCGGGTAGGAAATGTGAATCGACTTGTGGAAGTCGCTGTTGGGATTGCGCCAGTCAAGGGTGTAGCGGCCTTCCGGCGTGCGCTCGTCGCCCTCGGACAGCTTGTGACCGTTGGGATTGTCGCCAAGTGAAATGCGGTAGGAGCGGACCACGTCATCGCCGTCCATCAGGTACAGACGCCGTTCGTGTTTGCGCACCAGCACTTCACTGACCGAAGGCGTGGCATCCATGTGGTGTCCTTCCAGCTCCGATGCCTTGACAGACAGCGAGCCCGTCGTCACGACAAGACCGACAAACAGTTGAGGTAGGAGATTAAGCCAGCGCCGCAAGATCATAACTTACCAACTATTCCCTGATTGAGTTGGTGGTAGTTATAGCACAGGCCGCAGCCGAGTCGAACCGGGATTTGGCGTCCGTTTGTTACGGTTTTTGGCGAGATGGTTCGGGCTGTAACGACCGGCAAACAGCGGTCACGGGCCCATTGACCTTGCCAAATCGTAATCATGGACGCGGCGCTAGCCGGTTGCGGCCCTGTCGTCGGCCATTTTCAGGCCCACCTTGGTCACCTGGTCGGCCTGCGTCGCGCGGGCAACGAGGGTCACTGGCCCCAGCACAACGGTATCGCCGACCACCGGATGACCCTTGGTCCGGCGAACGAAGCACTCTGCGAGGGACAGCTCGGGGGGCAGTTCGTCAAACTCAATGCCGTACACCTGTTCGACGTCGCCCAGCAAGGCATCACCATTGAGCACAAAGTCCCCGAAAAATGCCCGTTCGGCGAGATACCGGGGCGCCTGACGCCCGCTTAACGAGTGTCCGAGTTCCGAGATCACCGAGGGTGTGGCGAATACCGCGACCACATCCCCGGACGAAATCAGCAGGTCAGGCGCTGGTCGGTGGCAGGTCCGCTCCCGGAAGACCCCGGCAATCGCCGTGTTCTCCGGCAATATGAGCTGACCCAGCGGGCGTTCCGCCTGCCACTGATCACCCCGCAGTGGAAACAGCATGAGTTCGTGATCGCCGGCGGCTGCCACGTCCAGTGGCAGGCGGCGGTAGGGCTCACCACTGGCGGGCACTTCCAGCTTCAGCCAGCGTGCCAGCGGCGCCATGGTGGTGCCCTGGACCACCAGCGACACCAGTACGATAAAGAAGGCGATGTGAAAAATCTGTTGCGCGTCAGGCAGGCCGGCGATGATCGGAAATAGCGCCAGCACGATAGGCACCGCGCCGCGCAGCCCCACCCAGCTGATGAAGACCAGTTCCCGGCGCTTGAAACCGAACGGCCACAGCGTCGCCAGCACCGCCAGGGGGCGGGACACGAAGATGAGCACCAGGGCCAGAATCAGACCACCGCTGGCCAGGGGCACCAGGGCGCTGGGCTTGACCAGCAGACCCAGCATCATGAACAGGCACAGCTGGGCCAGCCAGGCCAACCCGTCGTGGATCTGCAGAATCATCGGCATCATGCGTACATGCCGGTTACCGATCATCACGCCGGCCAGATAAATAGCCAGAAACCCGCTGCCACCAAGGGCGTTAGTGCCGGCAAACACGATCATGCCGGCCGCGACGACCAGCAGCGGGTACAGGGCCGGCGTCAGGCGAATCCGGTTGGCCATTTCGACAATTGCCAGACCGCCAAGCACGCCGACGACACCGCCCACGCCGAACTGCTGAACCAGAATCTGCAGGCTGCTCCAGATCGAGTTGGCTCCCTGGCTTTCGATCATCGCCAGCAGCGCGAGGGTCAGGAAAATCGCCATCGGATCGTTGCTGCCGGATTCAATCTCGAGCGTCGCGCCGACCCGTTCATTCAGGTGCAGGCCGTGGCCCTGGAGCAGCGAAAACACCGTGGCGGCATCGGTTGAGGAGATGATCGCGCCAATCAGCAAGGCGGTCATCCAGTTCAGATCAAACAGCCAGTAGGCCGTCAGTCCGGCCAGCCCGGCGGTGATCAGTACCCCGAAGGTGGCCAGCAGCAGTGCCGGTCGGAGACCGACACGAAAGGTCTCGGCACGGGTGCGCATGCCCCCATCGAGCAGAATGATGGCCAGGGCGAGGTTGGCCAGCAGAAACGCCAGTCGGAAATCGGCGAAATGGAGCCCACCCGGACCCTCTTCGCCCATGCTCATTCCCACGGCCAGGAATATCAGCAGTACCGGCATGCCCAGACGACTGGAAAGCGGGCTGAGCAGGATACTCACCGCGAGCATCATGGCGCCGATAAAGATTATGGTCGTAGGCATGGACTCTCCCGTGTCGCGTTACCGTCATCATAACAGGTTGATTAACGGTGACAGTCCCGGTCGGGCCGTGACTCCAAAAAAAGTTTGAAGGCCGGTCTTGTCCGCCCAGGGGGGCACGCCTATAGTGTGACCGGTAAACGTCGTTGCGGGCGTAGCTCAATGGTAGAGCAGAGGCTTCCCAAGCCTACGACGAGGGTTCGATTCCCTTCGCCCGCTCCAGCTGTTCCCCTGTCTACTTTGCCCTCGTCTGTTCCACGGTCTGTTGTGTGCTCGAAGCAGTGCCTATCTGTTGCCTGCCCTCCGGTGGTCCGAACATCGTTTGCAACCGCTGCTTCCACGCGAGCCTGGGGGATGTCAGTTCGCTGATCAGCGAGCGCCATTCGTGAAACGTCAGCACCAGCGGGTTGTGGCTGTGGATCGGACGCGGAATGCCGTAATCCGGTGCGGCCTGTTCGGGTACGAAGGTGCCGAACAGCCGGTCCCAGATAATCAGAATGCCGCCGTAGTTACGGTCGATGTATTGTGGGTTGCGACCGTGATGCACGCGATGATGGGACGGGGTGTTGAGAAACCACTCCAGCCAGCCCAGCTTGCCCACCAGCTGGGTATGGATGAAAAACTGGTAGGCCAGGCTGATGGCCACCGCAAAGATGACCGACTCCGGCGGAAACCCGATCAGCACGATTGGCAGCCAGAACAGCCACATGCCGGTCAGCGGGTAGGTCACGCTCTGCCGGAACGCGGTGGACAGGTTCAGTTTTTCCGAGGAATGATGAACCACGTGGGAACACCACAGCAGGCGGATACGGTGGTGCGCCCGGTGAAACCAGTAGTAGAAAAAGTCCTGGATCACAAAGAGCAGAATCAGCGTGACGGCGTTGAAGGGAATATCAAACAGCCGGACCTGGAAAAACGCGTTGTAGACCACCAGCGTGAACAGCGCTGACAGTACATCGCTGGCCTGGTAGAGACCGGCGAGTGTGATGTTGCTGAGGGTGTCAGCCCAGGTGTATCGGGCGCTGCCCGGCGCCTGACGAGGGTTTTGCCGCAGCTGCCAGAACTCGGCCGCCATGGCCAGCAGGAACAGCGGCGCCAGGGCCAGGGTAACCAGGTGGGGGTCGAAACCCAGCAGGTCGGTCAGGGGCGTTGGTGAGGACGACATCGAAACTCCGGTATCCACAGGGCCAGCGAATCAGACCATCATTATGTCACGATCCCCGGACCCCGCAGATGACCATTTGCGACGAAAGCACTGATCAATTGCGTCAGTGCAGCTTCAGACGCGGATGCATCGCCCGGCTGATTCGATCCATCAGCCAGATCACGCCGGTGCGCAGGAAGCCGTGCAGGGCCACCTGGTGCATCCGGTAAAGCGACACGTAGAACAGGCGCGCTACGCGCCCTTCGATGAACAGGCTACGGCCGGACAGGTTCCCCATCAGGTTGCCAACCGTGGTGTAACGGCTGAAGTTGATCAACGAGCCGTAGTCGCGGTACGTGAACGGCACCGCCGGTTTGCCGTTCAACTGGTTGATCAGGGTCGCCGCGAGGGCATCGGCTTGCTGGTGGGCAGCCTGGGCACGGGGCGGGACCGGCCGGTCGCTTTCCGGTTGCGGGCAGGCGGCGCAGTCGCCAAAGGCGAAGATCCGCTCATCCTGGCTGGTCTGCAGGAACCGGTCGACCACCAGTTGATTGCCCCGGTTGGTCTCCAGGCCGTCCAGGCCGGCCAGGAAAGCCGGGGCTTTGATGCCTGCCGCCCAGATCGTCATCTCGGAGTCTATGGCCTGGTTATCCTGCAGCACCACGGAGTGATCGCGCACTTCCTTGACCGGCTGGCCGGTCACGACACGGACACCCAGGCGCTTGAGCTGGCGGGTTGCCGCAGCGGACAGCCGTTCGGGCAACGCGGGCAGGATCCGGTCGGCGGCCTCAATGACCGAAATGCGGATGTCCTCCGGCTTCAGGTTGTTCATGCCGTAGACCGGCAGTTCCCGGGAGGCCAGTCGCAGTTCGGCGGCCAGTTCAACGCCGGTGGCCCCGGCGCCGATGATGCTGATGTCGAGGGTTTGCGGGGTACCGGCCTGGACCAGGTAATTTTTGCGCAGGAACGCGTTGAGCATGAGGCCGTGAAACCGCCGGGCCTCAGTCAGACTGTCCAGAAACAGGCAGTGCTCGCGGGCGCCCGGTGTGCCGAAGTCGTTGGCGGTACTGCCAACCGCGAGGACCAGGGTGTCGTAACGAATACGGCGCTCCGGAACCACTTCCGCGCCGCCGGTGTCGACAAACGGCTGCAACACGATCTCTCTGGCCTGACGATCAAGGCCGGCCATCCGGCCGGGCTGGAATTCGTAATGATGCCGGCGGGCGTGGGCCCGGAAACTGACTTCGTTGGCGTTGGCATCGAGCGACCCGGCCGCCACTTCATGCAGCAGGGGCTTCCAGACGTGGGTCTGGGCCGCGTCAACCAGGGTGATCCGGGCCTTGTGTCGGCGACCAAGCTTGTGACCGAGCCGGGTAACCAGTTCCAGGCCGCCAGCGCCGCCGCCCACCACCACAATATGAGGCACTTCATTCATGGGAACGTATCCTTGCAAGTAGAGACAGCCAAAAGCACTCTGCACTCAATGCCTTTGGCTGTCTGTACTGAATCGTGACCGGGATCGCCGGCGAGAGCGGAGGATGACATTAGCGTGGCGCCCGAGGCGTTGCAATGCGACCTATCCCCTACACGGGCCGGCTGCCATGACTGGACAAACAACCGACACCCTTGTTAAAACAGAAGCATTGCCAACCACGTATACCCAGGCCTTTACTGACGCGAGGAGTCTGACGTGAAAATCAGAGTGAATGGTATTTCAGATAACCAGCCTATCCCGGAAACCTTTGCGTTTGGCGTCTACAACGCCGAGGACCGGATGAATTTCGGGCCGAATCGTAACCCGGAAGTGTCCTGGTCAGAGGTGCCCGAGGGCACGCAGAGCTTTGCCATTGTGATGTTTGACCCGGATGTGCCCAGTGTCGCCGACGACGTCAATCAGGAAGGCAAGGTGGTTTCGAAGGATTTGCCCCGGGTCGATTTTTTCCACTGGTTGCTGGTGGATATTCCGGCCGAGACCCGGCTGATCCCGGAGGCGTCAGACAGTGACGGCGTGATCCCCAAAGGCAAGCCGCCGGCACCGGGACCGATCGGGCTGCGTGGCGTGAATACCTTCACCCACTTCCTGGCCGGCAATCCGGACATGGCCGGTACCTACGCCGGTTACGACGG
>JAWVWU010000018.1:0-12980 GCA_033723595.1 Marinobacter sp.
CCACGACCTGGACTGGACACTGGTCCGGATTGGTGGTGAACCCTGCCCTGCGCAGATCGACAAGGTGGTGCACCGGTTTTCCGCAACCCAGTTTGATGTGGTCGTCGCCATTGGTGGTGGTAGCGCGCTGGACGCCGGAAAGGCGATTGCCGGCCTGCTGAACAATCAAGGGTTTGTGCGTGACTATCTGGAAGGTGTGGGTACGCCGTCGAACTATCAAGGACCGGCACTGCCCTTCGTGGCGGTACCTACGACCGCCGGTACGGGCAGTGAACTGACCCGGAATGCTGTTATCACTGAAACCGGCGAGAACGGGTTCAAGAAATCATTCCGGGACGACCGGCTGCTGGCGAGCCTGGCGGTAGTCGATCCACGCTTGCTGGAAACCTGCCCGCCCGCCGTGATGCTGGGCAACTCGCTTGATGCTGTGACCCAGTTACTGGAGTCTTACCTGTCGCCGCGCGCGAGCGTATTCACCGATGCCCTGGCGCTGGACGGCCTGAGGGCGTTCGCGCGCGGCTTCAGGGCGAATGCCGATAATCCGGTGCGGGATTACAGTCAACTGGCTTATGCGGCCATGTTGTCGGGCATTTGCCTCACTCAGGCTGGGCTGGGATCAGTGCATGGGTTCGCGTCGCCGTTGGGTGCGTTTTTCGGCATTCCGCACGGAATGGCGTGTGGAACGATGCTTGCGGTCTGCACTGAACTGAATATCGATCTGATCCGACACAGAACGCCGGGGCATGCAGCGTTGCAGCGCTACGACGATGTTGCCCGGACCCTCACCGGGACACCAACCGGTGCGGCGGCCCCGGACCTGGCCAGGCTGCTTCATCAATGGACCACGGATTGCAAGGTACCACGCCTCTCCCACTGGGGTGTGGGGACTGATGACATCGATCGTATCGTCGCTGCGAGCAGGGGTAGCAGCATGAAGACGAACCCGGTGGTGCTCTCCGATGCCGAGCTGGCGGAACTGCTTCATCGCCGGCTATAAGCGGGTCGCACTGGGCCATCGTTCGAAAACCCGTGTCAGGGTTCAAAACGCGAAAATGCACCAGCATAAGGCAAATTAGTTTTCTTTTATGGTTGTAAATATTCGCAAACGAATATTATAGTATCGTTCTGGTTTCGATGTGGTCGTTTGGACATGATCGCCGGTCGATGTGTGTGCGGTTGAGTAACGCCGAGGGCACAGCGACACATCGCAAACACCGATGCCTGACAAGAACAAGTAACGAACGTATTGAGGTCAACTGAACGATGACGATTATCTCACGCATTACCGCCCGGGAAATCCTTGACTCCCGTGGCAACCCGACAGTGGAAGCGGATGTCCATCTGGACAATGGTGTATGCGGGACCGGCCGAGCACCGTCTGGCGCGTCCACCGGGTCACGGGAAGCCCTGGAGCGTCGTGATGGCGATCCGTCCCGTTATGGCGGCAAGGGTGTGTTGAAAGCCGTTTCTTCCATCCACGATGAGATCCAGCCCGCGCTGGCCGGGATGAGCCCACAGGACCAGTGGGAGGTCGATCAGCGCATGATCGAGCTGGACGGCACGGACAACAAGGCCTCCCTGGGCGCCAACGCCATTCTCGCGGTGTCACTGGCCACGGCCGACGCCGCCGCACGCGACCGAAAATTGCCCTTGTTTGCTCATCTTGCATCGCTGTTTGGCCACCGCGGCGACTTCGTGTTGCCGGTTCCCATGATGAACATCATCAACGGTGGTGAGCATGCCGACAATAACATCGACATCCAGGAGTTCATGATCCAGCCCGTCGGTGCACCCAGTTTCCGGGAAGGGTTGCGCCAGGGTGCGGAAGTCTTTCACGCGCTCAAAGCGGTCTTGTCCGAGCGCGGGCTGTCCACGGCGGTCGGCGACGAAGGCGGTTTTGCGCCCAATCTGGCCTCGAATGAGGACGCATTGGCGGTTATCGAAACGGCGGTGGACCGTGCCGGCTACAAGCTCGGCCGGGACATAACCCTGGCGCTCGACTGTGCGGCGTCGGAATTTTATGACCAGGGTGTATACCGGCTGGCGGGCGAACAGCAGACCTTCAATGCAGAACAGTTTGTCGACTATCTGGGCGGGCTGATCAGCCGGTTTCCCATCGTGTCGATCGAAGACGGGCTCGATGAAGGCGACTGGGACGGCTGGGCTCATATGAGCAGGACGCTGGGTGATCGGGTTCAACTGGTGGGTGACGATCTGTTCGTGACCAACACCGGGATTCTGCAACGCGGTATCGACAGCGGCGTCGGCAACTCCATTCTGATCAAGTTCAACCAGATTGGCACGCTCAGCGAGACGCTTGCCGCCATCCGGATGGCACAGAAGGCGGGCTACACCGCGGTCATCTCGCATCGTTCCGGTGAAACAGAGGATACCTTCATCGCCGATCTGGCGGTCGCAACCGGTGCCGGCCAGATCAAGACCGGCTCGCTGTGCCGCTCGGACCGGGTCGCGAAATACAACCGCTTGCTCTGGATCGAAGAAAAGCTGGGGGCAGATGCCCGCTACCCGGGGCTGTCAGCCATCAACCGGCAGTCCGGCTCTCGCCGTTGACACTGAGGAGAGGGACGATGATCCGACCCCTGGTCATTGCAAACTGGAAAATGAATGGCAGTTACGCTGCCAACAACACGCTTCTGACCCATCTGCTACCGGATATTGCGGTCGAGCCAGCGATTCAGATTGCCATCTGTCCGCCATACCCGTACCTGGCTCAGGTCGGCCAGCGCCTGATTGGTACGCCGGTACGGCTGGGCGCCCAGAATGCGAGTCTGGCGGTTAACGGCGCTCACACCGGTGAGGTCAGCGTTCGGATGCTTCGTGAGCTGGGCTGTGACTACGTGCTGGTTGGCCATTCCGAACGCCGCTCGCTCTACGGCGAGACCGATGCATCGGTGACACACCGCTTCGCCCAGGTCGTCAAAGCGGGGCTGGTGCCCGTGTTGTGCATCGGTGAAACACTGGACGAGCGCAACCGCGGTCAAACCGACGCGGTGATCGAGTCCCAGTTGACTGCGGTGCTGGACGACGTCGGCGAAGCGGGATTTGGCGACGCCGTCATTGCCTATGAGCCTGTCTGGGCGATTGGAACCGGTGAAACAGCCAGTCCGGCCCAGGCCCAGGCCGTGCATGCCAACATACGTTCTCTGCTGTCACGGTACAGCCACGCCCTGGCAGCAAAAACCCCGATTCTTTATGGCGGCAGTGTTAAAGCAGACAACGCCCGTGACCTTTTTCGTAAGCCTGATATCAACGGCGGGCTGGTCGGTGGCGCGTCACTTGACCCGGCCCAGTTCATCGCGATTTGCGATGCCCTTGGCCAGGCAACCTGGGCGGCACATTCCGGCGCCGCCTGACAGCGTCGGCCGTCCAGTTGCTGAACAGCGATTCAGGAGATTCGAGCCATGTCAGATACAAACGACCTGATCAACCTGTTTCCCGAGGACGATGCCGTGCCCGACGACTTCCGGCACGGTCCGGTCACGGAACAACGCGACTACCTGGTCAATGGCGAAATTCGCCAGTGGCCGGGGGCGCTGCTCCCCGTTGTCAGTCCGGTCTGTCTCCGGCAGGGCACACACGTGGAGCCGGTGTTACTGGGCCACACCCCGCGACTGGACAGCCGGACCGCCATGCAGGCACTCGACGCCGCCGTCGCTGCTTATGACAATGGGCGTGGCGCGTGGCCGCAGATGTCATTGAGCAGGCGGATTGATCGTCTTGAGCATCTTCTTGCGTTTATGCGTGAGCAGCAGGCCTCCCTCGTTTGTGGCCTGATGTGGGAGGTCGGCAAGCGCCTGGAAGACGCTCGCAGCGAGTTTGATCGAACCTGTCAGTACATCGCGGACACCATCGCCGAGTTGCGAAGACCCAATCAGCGTGATGACACGGTGGCGGCAGAAAAGGGAACGCTGGCGCATGTCCGCCGTCGTCCGGTCGGTGTGGTGCTGTGCATGAACCCGTACAACTATCCCCTGTACGAAACCTTTACCACCCTTATTCCGGCACTGGCGATGGGTAACTCGGTTGTGTTCAAGCCGTCCCGGTTCGGAGTACTTCTTCTGCGTCCGTTTCTGGCAGCGTTTCAGCGTCTGTTTCCGGCCGGCGCGATTAATGTGATCTACGGTAAGGGGCGGGAGACCGTCGGGGCCCTTCTGGCCAGTGGCAAAGTCGACCTGTTCGCCTTTGTCGGCACCTATCGGGGGGCGATGTCGCTCAGCAGGCTTCATCCGCATCCCCACCGGTTGCGTCATGTATTTGGTCTGGACGCCAAGAACCCCGGCATTGTTCTGCCGGATGCCGATCTCGATAACGCCGTGCGTGAGTGTCTGGCCGGTACCCTGTTGTTCAATGGTCAGCGCTGTACCGCGCTCAAGCTGCTGTTCGTACATGAGTCGGTGGTTAACGACTTTCTCGAGCAGTTCTGCCGGGGCGTTGATGCCATGAAAGCGGGTATGCCCTGGGAGTCAGGCGTTACGCTGACGCCGATTCCCGAGCCCGGTAAGATCGGTTACCTGAACGAACTGGTCGCTGACGCGAAGGCAAAGGGGGCCAGCGTCATCAATCGGGGAGGGGGCGATCATGGGGCCTCACTGTTCCGGCCGGCCGTACTGTATCCGGTCAATCCGCTCATGCGGGTCTATCAGGAAGAGCAATTCGGCCCGGTCATTCCGGTCGTCCCCTATGCGGACATTGACGACGTGATTGAATACGTCACCGACGCGGACTTCGGTCAGCAGATGAGCATCTTCGGTCGCGATCCGGTGGCGGTTGGCCACCTGGTGGACCACTGCCTGAGCCAGGTCGGGCGCATCAATCTGAACGTTCAATGCCAGCGCGGTCCCGATACCCTGCCTTTCAAGGGGCGCAAGGACTCCGCGGAAGGCACCCTGTCGGTGTCTGACGCGCTGCGGGTCTACTCCACGCGCACGCTGGTCGCAACCAGGCTGGATGAGGGCAACCGGAAACTGGTGGGCGATGTCGTGCGAAACGACCAGGCGGGCTCGCCCGATGTTACTTCCATTCTCTGAACCAGACGGACCATGCAATCATGAAAAAGACCCAACTGCTCGTTATTCTCGATGGCTGGGGAACCCGGACCTCATCCGAATACAACGCCATTTCGGCGGCACAGACACCGGTCTGGGACCAGCTGCTGGCGACCTGCCCGAACAGCCAGATTGCAACCTCCGGTAACGCCGTCGGGCTCCCCGACGGCCAGATGGGAAACTCCGAGGTCGGTCACATGAACCTGGGGGCCGGTCGGACAGTGTTCCAGAACTTTACCCGCATCAATAACGCCATCGCCGACGGCGAATTCGCAGGCAATCCGGCCCTGACAGACCTGATTGATGGTGTTGTGGGCCGGCGCGGCACCTTGCATGTCCTGGGTCTGCTGTCGGCCGGGGGCGTTCACAGCCATCGCCATCACCTGGAGGCGATGTGCCGGGTGGCTGCCGATCGCGGCGTTGAGCGGGTACTGGTCCATGGCTTTCTGGATGGCCGGGACACGCCGCCACGGTGTGCAGAAGAGGAGCTGCAGGCCTTCGAAGAGGCCATCGCGCCGCTCAGTGTCGTCCGCGTCGCATCGCTGGTTGGCCGCTATTACGCGATGGATCGTGACAACCGCTGGGACCGTATCGAGAAAGCCTACCAGTTGATTGCCACAGGGCAGGGTGAGCATCGCGCGGCAAGCGCTGCCGAGGCGGTTCAGGCCGCATACGAGCGTGATGAAAACGACGAGTTTGTGATGCCAACAGTGATCGCTGAGGCCCATGAGCATGCCGTTCCGGTGGCACCGGAGGACGGTTTTGTGTTCATGAACTTTCGCCCTGATCGGGCACGGCAGATGTCGCGGGCGCTGACGGATCCGGCCTTCGATGCCTTTGAGCGCCCCATAGTGGTCGGTCACGACCGCCTGGTGACGCTGACCCAGTACGCCGATGATATCCCCTGCAAGGTGGCTTTTCCGCCGGTCGCCCTTGATAACAGTCTGGGCGAAGTGATTGCCAGCCAGGGAGGCACCCAGTTGCGAATCGCTGAAACCGAAAAATATGCCCATGTCACCTTCTTCTTTAACGGCGGTCAGGAACAGCCGTTTGAAGGTGAGGAGCGGATCCTGGTGCCATCCCCCAGGGTTGCGTCCTACGATCTTCAGCCCGAGATGAGCGCGCCTGAAGTGACGGAAAAACTCGTATCCGCACTCCAGTCAAAGCGTTTTGATCTCATCGTCTGCAATTATGCCAACGGCGATATGGTGGGGCATACCGGCAACATGGATGCTGCCATCAAAGCCGTTGAGACACTCGATACCTGTATCGGACAGATCGTGGACGCGGTCAGGGAAACCGGAGCAGACTGCCTGATTACCGCGGATCACGGCAACGTGGAAAAGCTGTTTGATGCGGAAACTGGCCAGGCCCATACGGCACACACCCTGGGCACGGTGCCGCTGGTCTATGTCGGCAGCCGCTCGGATCGGGCCCGTTTACGAGACGGTAGCCTTCGTGATATCGCTCCCACGCTCCTTGATCTGATGCCAGTGGCCGCTCCGGAGGAGATGAATGGTCGCTCCCTGTTGGCCTGGCAGGACTGATAGCTGCAAAGATGGTCCGCGGATCAAAGCGGTAACCAGAAGGCACACTAGACCATCATTGCATCGACGGCCTGGCTCAGGGCCTGGCGAAAATCGCCGCAGGCCCCGTCTTCCCCGTTGAGGTGTCTGAGCAGGTAGCGCTGAAACAGCCCATCCAGCATGGCATAGGCCGAGCCCGGGCCAACCTGGGGCGACTGGCCGGACAACTCCGTAAGTCGGACAAAAAATGCGGTGATTACCGATTCAATCTGCCGATCGATCCGCCACATGGCGGGCCGGAACGTCTCGTCGAACAATGATTGGGCGCGGATGTCATACCACAGCCGGTGTTTCTCCGGTTCCCGTTCCACGGAGGCGACCAGCACCCCGAAAACCCGCTCCCGCAGGTGGCCCGCATCGGTGGCCTGATCCACCGCCAGCTGTATCTGCTCGACGAAGTCCTGCTTGTACAGGCCGACGCAGTAGCTGATCAGCTCGACTTTGTCGACGAAGTAGTAGTGCAGCACGCCCAGTGAAAATCCGGAGGCCTTGGCAATGTCCCGTAAACTGGTCCGGGCATAGCCCAACTCGGACAGCACGCTCAGGGCATCCCGGCCCAGCTCGCGCTTGCGCTCTTCATACTTGTCGATGCGTGGACCACGGCTGGCCGTCGCGGATTGAGTCACAGGGTTCCTCCCGATTATGAGCACAGGGTCATGGCGGTCGACACGGACCAGGCAACCGCCGAGAACTTCGCCGGTGGTTGCCCGGTCCGTGATACGTGGTCGGTAGCCGGTATGTTGCTAACCGCGTAACGCGTTCAGGAAGATACGGGGCAATTTCAGCCAGCCGGGTTTATAGACAAATCGGGTCAGCAGCTCGCCGACCACATGGGCCCGTTTGTTGGTTACAAACCACGGCGGCCTTGGCAACAGCGTCATACCGCCACTGAGCAGGTTGCGCGGGAACGGCCGCCAGGGCGCCTCCACCACCGTGCGTTCTGGCCGGTCAAACAGGTAAGTATTGTGCACGAAACCGATGCCACTCTGAACGTCATCCAGAGTATGGCCAGGGAAGGCACCCCAGGCGCCCTGTACAGTCAGAAAACCAACGCCGGTCCAGGTATTGATGGCGATGCACCCGTAGTGGAGAGAAGCGATCAGCTGCTGGAACCGGACCTCCCCGATCTCACGACGGGTCGATGGATGTATGACGATGTTCGCACCCAGGGTGCCGTGAAGGTTGTCGTTGCAATAGGCAATGGCCTTCTCCAGATACGCCTCGGCGCTGTTGCCGGGCAGTCGCAGCTCGGTCAGCAGGGGTGCGAATACTTCCCGGGACTCGGCGTGACTGTTGCGGGCGTCGTGCAGGGGAACAACCAGCCGGTCTGCACTGGCGCTCTCCGGGTTTATCCGCTTCGATTGCGGATAGGCTTCCGTGTATTGTCCGAGGCGGTCTTTCGCTCCGGGATAATACAGCGGCCGGTCAGGCGCGCTGGCAATGGTGCCACGCAACTGGTCGAGGAAGCGGTCGGTCTTGTCCCAGCTCTCCGGCACCAGGAGCATCTGGCACGCCACACAGTTAAAGCCGGAGTTATGCAGCTTCTGGGTCGCCACCTGCTCAGCCTGGAAGCTGAGATCAGCCTCGCTCCACGGACCGGGCACCACGATGGTCGGACATACCGCGCCGAGCTCCGAGGTGATGCGTCGGTTATTGCGCGGTGTGCCAGCCTCCTTGTTTTTACGGCCTTCCTCGCCCGGGCCCCAGATAATGACGTCGTGGGTCAGGTCGGACCCGGTGATGTGGATTTCTTCGATGTCCGGGTGGTTGCACAGGTATTCGCCCATGTCGGCGCCGCCCGAGACAATGCGCAGCGCGCCCCGGTCGATCAGCGGCTTGAGGGCAGGCGTCAGAACCTCTGCCAGGTAGGCGTTGACCGGGTTCATTTTCAGGATAACCACCTGATTTTCGGTGAACAGCTTCTGGAAACAGTCCAGCGGGGGTATGGCGGCAATGTTTCCGGCACCCAGCACCAGGCTGACCTTACCCTTGCGTTGGCCTTCCGGCGTATCGTAACCGGAGGCCGTATTCGCTTTCAGATTGTCACGCGTGACGCCTTTTTCCATCCAGATTTCGGCGCTCACGCCGCTCAACAGCAGGCGATCCCAGAGTGAATGCGGCAGTACCTTGACGGCTATTTGCTGATCGCCCACGTCGCGAACCGGCAGTTCATCGACAAAGGTCTTGCCCGGCATTTTCGACAGGGTTTCAAGCAGGCTGTTGCACGCGGACATCAGCGCATAAGGACCGGAGGTCCACTCTTCCCCAGCCAGTGGCGAGCCCGCCGGTATGCCCTTGTGCTGGGTGGCCAGCTCGACCCATCGATTGATCACCGGGTACAGGCAGTCACGAATTTCAGCAATGATGGCCATCCGCTCGGCGACGGTGGTATTGGCCCAGCTGTCCCGCTGACTGACCAGGTCTGCAACGTCGCGATCCAGAGCGGCAACCATGGAATCGTGGTCGGTGTTTTGGGTGTCCTGCACTGCGGTGCTCATGATGCTTGTCCTGTGGTGAGGTAATCCTTGTAGGTGTCACGCAGTACATTCTTGCGCAGCTTGCCGGTTGCGTTGCGCGGCAGTTCGTCCAGGAACAGCACAGCGTCCGGCATTTGCCAGGATGCAATCTTGCCTTCGAACTTCGCCAGCACATCGGCCTCTGTCATCGAAACACCCGGCTCAAGTACGACGATCAGCAGCGGGCGCTCGTCCCACTTTTCGTGCCGCGCCGCAATCACCGCCGCATCGGCGATACCGTCGAACCCGGAGGCCAGGTTCTCCAGCTCCACCGAACTGATCCACTCGCCACCCGACTTGATGATGTCCTTGGAGCGGTCCTTGATGGTGACAAAGCCGTTGCTGTCCATGACCGCGACGTCACCGGTGGGGAACCAGCCATCGCGGTGCGGCGGCGGGGTGTCCACGTCAAAGTAGTTACTGATCACCCAGTAGCCCTTGGCGTAAAGATCACCCTGGGTCTCGTTGTCCCACGGCAGGTCCTCGCCGGCGTCATTCATGATCTTCAGATCGACACCGAACGGCGGCCGTCCCTGGGTGCTGCGCAGGGCGAGCTTCTCGTCGTCGGGCAGGCTGTTGTGCTTGAACAGCAGGGTGTTGACCGAGCCTACCGGGCTCATTTCGGTCATGCCCCAGGCGTGCAGCGTTTCCACGCCGTAGTCCTTGGCGAAGGTTTCGATCATCCAGGGCGGGCAGGCGGAGCCGCCGATCACCGTACGATTCAGCGACGGCACGCCTTCACCGGACTCGCGCAGTGCGTTGATCAGTCCCTGCCAGAGCGTCGGCACACCGGCAGCAATCGTGACACCCTCACCGTTGATCAGTCTGCGCAGACTTTCACCGTCCAGGTTGGGGCCGGGCAGGACCAGCTTGGTGCCCATCATGGCAGCGGCGTACGGAATGCCCCAGGCGTTGACGTGGAACATCGGCACGACCGGCAGCATCGAGTCCTGGGCGCTCAGGCGCATGGAGTCGGGCAGGGCAATCGCCAGTGAGTGCAGTACGGTTGACCGGTGGGAATACAGGGCACCCTTGGGGTTGCCGGTTGTACCAGAGGTGTAGCAGAGGCTGGATGCTGTGTTCTCATCGAAGGTCGGCCATTGGTAGCTGTTGTCACCACTGGCCACCAGATCCTCGTAAAACTTGATATCGGGTATGGTCTTGCGGGCTTCATCGCTCTCGGGGCCCAGCAGCACGATGTGCTCCAGGTTGTCCAGGCGCTCACGAATACTGGCGATCAGTGGCAGGAACGTCTGATCCAGAAACAGCACCCGGTCATGGGCGTGGTTGATGATGTAAACAAGCTGGTCGGCAAACAACCGGGGGTTGATCGTATGGCAAACCAGTTCGGCACCGGAGGTGCCAAAATAGACTTCCAGATGGCGGTGGTTGTTCCAGGCCAGGGTGGCAATGCGGTCGCCCGGCTTCATGCCGAGAGCGAGCAGGGCGGATGCCAGTTTGCGAGCGCGCTGTTCGACCTCGCCATAGGTTGTCCGGTGCATGCCCCCGGCTGTCTCGACCGAGACGATTTCAGTGTCACCGTGGTAGCGGGCCGCGTGGGCTATCTGGGAGCTGATCAGCATGGGCTGGGAAATCATCTGGCCTAACATTGTCTTCCTCCTACGGCCTTCAGGCCGATTTTGTTGTTGTTGGGTAGGCAGTCTCTCAGCGATGTTCATTGAGGGTTTATCGAAACTGGACATTTGTCAAATAAAAACTGGGCGGTTGTCCAAAATTATGGGCAGCGAGTCTGCTTGGCCAGCATTTGAGGGCACGGGTCAAGGCACGTCGACGGGATCGTCCAGACCACCGTAAAGGCAAGCGACCACGACCAAGTGAGTAGATAGCCGGGTCGTTGGTCGTGTTCCCCGGACGCTGAATTCGTGATCCAATCGACTGTCGTATCGCGTATTGAACGCACGTCCGGGCGCGCTGCCGCCTTTATCTGCTTACCGTATCCATCAGGAGTAAAGACACCATGACAACCGCATCAGAAACCCTGCGCGACCTGAATGGTCTGGGACAGAAACCGGCCGCCCTTAAAGACGCAGCCCTGATCATGATTGATCTGCAGAACACCTACCGCACCGGCATCATGAAGCTGGAGGGTGTCGAAGAGGCCGTCGCGGAAGCCCGCAAGCTGCTTGATCGGGCCCGGGACGCAGGTATTCCCATATTCCACATCCGTCACGACGGCGGTGCCGGTTCGCCTTACGACGTGAACGCCGAGATCGGAGCCATTTCGGACGAGGTCGCTCCCCGTGAGGGCGAGCCGGTGATCACCAAGAACTTCCCCAATGCCTTTGTACAGACCGATCTGGATGATCAGTTGAAGGCGGCCGGCGTCAAGAACCTGATTCTGGCCGGGTTCATGACCCACATGTGCGTCAACTCCACCGCGCACGGCGGCTTTAACCTCGGTTACTCGCCGACGGTTGTTGCCAGTGCCACTGCCACCCGTGCATTGCAAGCGGCCAACGGCAAGGTTCTGTCAGCCCAGGCGGTGCACGACGGTGCGATTGCCTCCACCCGGGACCTGTACGCCGCGATCGCGGATACAGTGGATGATCTGCTGGTCTGATCAGACCGGCGTCGGCCGACGCCGCGCTCGTGACCGGCTCCGGGCGGGCTAGCGCGGCTCGACACCGGTGTACGCGGTGCTGATGGCTGCCACCAGCACCGCGACAAGCCCGGCGATGAACAGGGACCAGCCGCCTGAGCTGAGCAGCAGACCCGGCAGAAAAGAGCCAATGGTGCCGCCGAGGTAGTAGGCCGAGAGATACAGGCCGTTAACCACGCCCCGATAGTCTGGCGCCAACTGGTTGACGAGGCCCGGGAGTACGCTGTGGACCGTAAACATGCCAGCGCAGAATACGAACATGCTGACGAACAGCACGGGTATGGAAGGGGTGAGGAAGCACAGAGTTGCCACCAGATAGACGATCAGCCCCGTCAGTACAACCCGTCTCTCGGACCTCAGCAGTCGCACCAGCCGACGGGCCAGCAGCGCCACGACAATACCCATCAGATAGCCCGTGTACATCAGTGAGATGTGGCCGGGGCTGGCGGTGCCGGCGAGTTCGCTGACGCGGAATGGCAGGTAGTTGAGCAGTGAGGCAAAGACAAAAAACGCGCAGAAGATAGTCAGGTAGGCCCGCAGCAATCCCGGCCGGCGCAAGAGTCCGGGCAAGACCGCCAGCGATACCCTGCCAAAACGGGTCTCGGCGTCGCCCGGGAGCCAGCACAGCGACAGGGCCGAGAATGCCAGGCCACCGCCAAGGATGCCGAACATGGTCGTCCAGTCCAGCCATTCAGCGACATGGCCGGAGAATGCCCGCCCCAAAAACCCCCCGGCTATGGTCATGGCGACGTAGGTGGCCATGGCCGTGGTGATCTGCCCCGGCTTTGCGGTCGCGGCGACATAGGTCATCAGCCCCGTCATCATGGCCGGCAGAATCAGCCCCTGAACAAGCCGGACGATCAGGAAAACCTCGTAGCCCGGGCCCGTCGCCAGGATCATTGACGTTATGGCCAGACCACTGGCGGCCGCGATCAGCATTGAGCGGGCGGGAACGGAGGCCAGCAGGAAGCCGTAGGCAATGGGCGCAAGGCTCAATGGCGCCATGGTGACTGACACCAACAGCGCGATAGCGGATTTACTGACCTGGAACTGCTGCGCGAGCAGTGGCAGCAGCGGTTGCGGTGCGTACAGGGTCGTAAAGGTCAGCAGAACGGCGCACCCGATCAGTACAGCGTTTCTTCCGTTCACCCGAGTACAGGTCCTCAGTCAATGGTCAGGAGTCGATGGCGGC
>JAWVWU010000019.1:0-12303 GCA_033723595.1 Marinobacter sp.
CGGGCGGCGGTTTGTGGATAGCCCAACTCCCGTCCCAGCAACACCATGTGAGCAAGCCGGGGATGAATGCCCAGTGCCCTGGCCTTGCGGCCATGGTCGGTAATGGCGCCGTTGACATCCAGCAGGTCGAGCCATTGCAGCAATGCCACCGCCTGCGCCCAGTGGGCCGCCGGCGGAGGATCAAGCCACTCCAGCTCACCAGGATCGCGGGCGCCCCACTGGGCCAGCTCCAGCGCCAATGGCGCCAGGTCGGCTTCGAGGATTTCCGGCGGCGTAAAGGCGGGCAGGCCCTGCTGTTCGGACTCGCTCCAGAGGCGATAACACACCCCCGGTTCCACCCGGCCAGCGCGGCCCTTGCGCTGTTCCGCTGCGGCGCGGGAGACCCGGCCGGTTTGCAGGCGGGCCATGCCGCTGTTGGCATCAAACACGGCGCGGCGGGCCTGCCCGGCATCAATAACCACCCGCACGCCCTCAATGGTCAGACTGGTTTCTGCGATGGCGGTGGCCAGTACGATCTTGCGCTCGCCGACGGCAGCCGGCTGGATGGCTCGGTCCTGCTCGTCGCTCTTCAACGTGCCATAAAGTGGGGCCAGGTGGGTGTTGGCTGGCAAGTACGGACGCAACAGGCGTTCAACCAGCCGGATTTCACCCGCGCCGGGCAGAAAAGTGAGAATTGAGCCCGTTTCGGTGTCCAGCGCCTCCCGGATAGTGGCGGCCACATGATCCGGCAATCTCGGTGGACGACCGGAGGTCGGCGGCAGCGGACGATAATGGACATCCACCGGGAAGGCCCGGCCCTCGCTGGTCAGTATCGGCGCATCGTCGAGCAGTTTGGCCAACGGCGCGGTATCCAGCGTGGCGGACATCACCACCACCCGCAGGTCCTCCCGCAGGGCCTGCTGGGATTCCCGTACCAGCGCCAGACCGAGATCCGCCTGCAGGGAGCGCTCATGGAATTCATCGAACAGGATAGCGGCGTAGTCCTCAAGCGCGGGGTCCTGCTGGATCAGGCGAGTGAGGATGCCCTCGGTCAAGACTTCGATGCAGGTGCGGGCGGAGACTCTGGTGTCCAG
Organism: Marinobacter sp.; assembly: GCA_033723595.1. Classification (GTDB taxonomy): domain Bacteria; phylum Pseudomonadota; class Gammaproteobacteria; order Pseudomonadales; family Oleiphilaceae; genus Marinobacter. Next base: position 1,074 of record JAWVWU010000019.1, read on the forward strand.
CCGGGTGCGGTAGCCAACGGTCTCGCCGGGCTTTTCGCCAAGTTGCCGGGCCATAAAGCGGGCGGCAGCCCGGGCGGCGATGCGCCGGGGTTCAAGCATCAGAATTTTTCGGGCGCCGCGCCAGTGACAGTCAAGCAGTGCCAACGGCACGCGGGTGGTTTTGCCCGCCCCGGGTGGCGCCTGCAACAGGACGGTCGCGGTGGTGGCCAGGGTGGCGCGGAGATCCGGCAGTAAGTCATCGATGGGTAGCATGCCGCTATTCTGCCACAACGGCTCACATCAACGAGCAGCGCTGTTCGCAACCGGCCTTAAACCTCCGGCGCCACGGGTGTACTTACCCATCCAGGGCAAGACTCAGAATCGGTAAGAGCCGAGGACTCCGACAAACCACTGATTGGCATTCCCGACATCCTTTACGATCGGACTGTCCGCGGCGTCACCCAGCAGTCGATTATAGCTGGCAATGGTGGACACGTTGATCTGCCGGGTCAGGTAATAGCTGACCCGGGTATTGAGACTGGCGCGCAGATAGGGGCCGCTGGCCCTGTAGGCGGGCAGGTCCGAGCGGGCAGCGTCGGCCGGGGAAATATTGAACAGCGCCTCGTTCCAGCTGCGGTTGCCCCAGCGCACGCCCGGACCGATCGCATAGTTCAGTCGTTTCGTGACGCGCGCCCGGTAACGCACATCGCCACTCAGGCGCACACCGTCGAGATCACCGGAAACCGGTTTGACAACCTCAGCATCCAGCTTCCAGTGTCCCTGCTTCCAGCCCGCAAGCAGGCCTGCCACCACGCTGCCGTCCACCGCCTTGAAGTCCGACAGAGCGCCGGTGCTATCACGACCAAAAACGTAGGAGATGACCGGCGCCAGGGTCCACTGGTCACTGCTCAGCAGGTCAACACCGGCACCCCGGATCGGGTTGAAGAAAAAGCGTCCCTTGTTGAGACTGAGCCAGGGTAATGGCATGACTCCGTAGGTGTCTGCTCCCTCATAGTCCGGCGTCCAGGCCACACCCAGACCCGCACTCACCTGCCAGTCGCTGGCACCGTCATCACCGTCCGCTTTTCTGGTCTGATCGTGCTCTGCGGCCAACGCCGAACCGGCGAGCGCCACACCTATCACCGCGGGGAGCAGAATACGCCACATCGTCACACTGTCCTTATGCCAGAGGCCCGTCAGCGGGCCAGAAAAAGTGGTAGTCAGACTGTCATGCGATCCGTCTCCGGAACAAGTCTTCCGTGCAACAGACGCGATCCCTTGGCCAACCCGGTCATGTCAGCGGGATTGTTGCCCTCTGGCAGTGTGCTTAGGGACGGTGCCAGTCATCCGGTTTCGGGACCATCAGGGTAAACAGCAACCCCCAGGCCAGCGCGCCCACCCCGATCCAGAACGCGCTTTCCAGGGTGCCACCCTGTCCGAGCCACTGCTTCAGCAACCAGGGGCCCGCCATCTGGGCCAGTCCATACAGGGCCACCAGCGCCGCCGACAACCGCGGGCCCTGGTGGGGATGCAGGGCGCGCCCCACCCGCTGGGTCAGCAGCACCGTGCCCACAAAGGTGCTGCCCACCAGCACCGCACACAGCGTAAGACCGACCGGGCCCGGCCAGATCACCGGCGCAGCAACGCCGGCCAGCTGTATCGCGAAATTGATGCGCATGGCCGGCAGGTCGCCCATGCCCGCGCCCAGGCGGTTCCACAGCCAGGTGGATGGGATCGTCGCCAGCGCCACAATCAGCCAGGACCCGTTGACCAGCCAGTGTCCCGCCGGCAATTGCAGGCGCGCCAGCAAAGGCAGGAAGGTCATCGGCAGAATGTAACCCAGGCCCGCGCCGGCATAGGACAGGAACAGCGGCACGCTGGCCCGGTCCAGCAGCCGCCCTGGTCCTGGCTGATGGTCGTCGTCACCGGCGGACCGCACCGGAACATCCAGCCGGGTCAGGCGGCGGACACCCCACCAGGCCAGCGGAATGGACAGCAGCGCCGCGGGCCACCAGCGGTCGGCGCCGGTCAGCCAGTCCGAGGTCAATGAGACCAGGGCGCTGGAAATCAGCAGCCCGATGCCCACTCCCAGATAGATCAACCCGCTGTGTGACGCTCTGTTGCGCAACACCAGCCACTCCAGCACCAGCGCCGGCGCCTGGACAAACACCACGCCGTTGGCAATACCGTTGATCCAGCGGGTCAGCGACAGCGCCGTGACCTGATCCAGCTGGGTCTGCAGCAAGGTGGTCAGCACATGAACCAGCATCGCCAGCGGCAGGGCCCTGTGAATCTGATCAATACGGTGCCAGCGCACCGCCAGCATGGCGCCCATCAGATAGCCGAGATAATTCCAGGTGGCGACCGCCGCGCCCTGTTGAGTACTCAGCAGACCGTCGTCGACCAGATGCGGCAGCAGTGGCGTGTAATAGAAACGTCCCAGGGTATGCACCACCAGCAATAACACGGCTCCGGCCGTTAGCGCGGTCAGGATTTCCCGTGGCGGGGTGGTGGTCGGCGATCCGGGTGACGACATGGCTACGTTCCAGCGGCATTGAAGGCGCGACAGTATAACGCCTGCCGCCGGCGGCGTTAATTCGCCGAACCGCCAAGGCCCGACTGTTGCTGGCGCGCCCACTGGTAAACCCGGGTATAGGCGCGTACCAGCGAGTCGGCTGTGTGCGGTGGCTGGAACACCGCAATCATCTGCCCGTTCGGATCAATCAGGGCAAGGTGTGCGCTGTGGTCAACCTGTTGCTGCCCGTCGCCGTCCGTCCGCCGGGAAAAATCGCCATTCATGCTTCTGGCCAGGGCCCTGAGGGTCGCAACATCTCCGGTCAGGCCATGAAAGCCCGGACCAAAATACTGCAGGTAGCGCTTCAGCACGGCCGGGGTGTCCTGGTCCGGATCGGCAGTGACCATCAATACCGACGGTTGCGGGATATCCACCGGCAACCGGGCCTTGGCGTCCTGCAATGTGGAGAGAATGGTCGGACAGATATCCGGGCAGCTGGTGTAGCCGATAAAGGCAAATGTCCAATGGCCTTTGAGATCCCCGGGGGTGGCGGTGTCACCGTTTTCATCGGTGAGCGAGTAGTCGGCCAGGGGCTGGCCCTGGTCATAGACATACGTGTGCAACCCACTCAGATCCGGCGCGGGCGCCGAGGCGGCCTGCTGGTCAACCCAGGCCTGACGGACAATGGCAAAGCCGAACACCAGCACCACAATCAGCACCAAAATGATGACGGTTGTGCGAATCGAGCGGTTCATGACGTCTCCGGACCGGGCGACCGGGGCATCGCCCTGACCCGGTCGGTGAATCGTGGTTTACAGGATAATGTAATGATCGAGCAGCAGTACAACGAACAGCGTCATCAGATAGGTAATCGAGTATTTGAAGGTGGCCAGGGCGACCTGACGATCGTCGCGCCGCAGCAGCCGCACGGCGTAATACAGGAATCGCAGGCCGAGCAACAGCGCGCCGGCCAGGTAGATCAGGCCGCTCATGTGGGTGACGAACGGCATCAGGCTGACCGCCAGCAACATCAGGGTGTACAGCAGGATATGGATTTCGGTGAAGCGATTGCCATGGGTCACCGGCAACATGGGGATGCCGGCCTTGGCGTACTCTTCCTTGCGGTGGATCGCCAGCGCCCAGAAGTGCGGCGGCGTCCAGGCGAAGATGATCAGCACCAGCAACAGCGCGTGGCCTTCAACCTGGCCGGTGACCGCGGTCCAGCCCAGCAGCGGTGGCATGGCCCCGGCGAGGCCGCCGATGACGATGTTCTGGGGCGTTGCCCGCTTGAGAAACAACGTATAGATACCCGCATAGCCCACCAGCGATGCTAGCGTCAGCCAGGCGGTCAGGGTATTGACCAGCAGCACCAGAACCAGCATGCCGGACAGCGCCAGGGTGGCGGCGAACACCAGCGCATCGACGGTGCCGATTTTGCCGGTGGCAACCGGTCGTTTGCGCGTCCGGGCCATCACCAGATCGATCCGACGGTCCACCACGTGGTTGATCACCGCCGCCGCCCCGGCCAGCAGCGCGATGCCCAGATTGCCAAAGACCAGCACCGACCAGTCCGGCAGGGTCGGCTGCGCCAACAACATGCCGATAACCGAGGTCAGCATCATCAGCGCCACTACCTTCGGCTTGGTCAGCTCAAGAAAGCTGCGCCAGCCAGCCGGCGCAGCCGTGTGCAACTGTCCGGTAACGAGTTTGGCGGATTCAGTCATGCTTTCACCTCCGGAAGAATCGGGATTGCGCGTGGCAGCCTGACGGCTACAAACGGTTTGGCCAGACGGCAGCCATGCATCTGCCACAGCAGGTGCACCAGGGTCAGCAAAAGCCCCGCGCCCAGGGCGTTATGGGCAACGGCAACATACAGCGGAAGGCCCAGGGCAACGTTAAGCACACCCAGTAGAGCCTGTCCGGTCAAGGCGCCCGCCACCCACAGGATACCGGTTCGCAGCCCGCTTTGTCCGGCACGACGCCAGAGGGCAGGCAACAGAATGGCAAGGTAGACGATCACCGTGATGGCCCCGATCCGATGGCTCATGTGAATGGCAACGCGCCCGGAGGCCTGCAACTGACCGCCGAGATAATTGGGCCCGACCGACTGGGCCACGTCAAAGCCATGGCGAAAATCCATCTCGGGCCACCACTGGCCCTGGCAGCCCGGCAGATCGGGGCAGGCCACCGCCGCGTAGTTGGCAGCCGTCCAGGCTCCCAGGGCTACCTGCAGCACAACCAGCAGAAATCCACCCATGACCCAGGGCCGCACCCTCGACAGGGCGTCAATCTGGGCCGGCTGAAACGCCGGTCGCCAGAGTCGCAGGCGCAGGGTGAGCAACACCAGCAGGCTGAGGGTGGTAAAGCCGCCGAGCAGGTGTGACGCCACTACCTGTGGCCACAGTTTCAGGGTCACCGTCCACATGCCGAAGGCGGCCTGCAGCAGAATAAAACCGGCGATAAAGATTGGCAGGCGAACCGGCACGCCCCAGCGCCGGTGGCGGAAGGCGTAGATGGCGAGGCCGAACACGATCAATCCAAGGGTACCGGCAGCATACCGGTGGATCATTTCCGGCCAGCCCCGGGCGGCCACCACCGGCGAATCCGGAAAGCGCGCCTCGGCGATAGCCACGTGGGCCGGATCCTGCGGGACCGTCAGGAAGCCGTAACAGCCCGGCCAGTCCGGGCAGCCCAGGCCGGAATGGGTGAGACGGGTCCAGGCGCCAAGCATCACTACCATCAGCGCGAGGATAGAGGCCAGGAGGGCCCAGCGGCCCATGATTTGGTAAGGTCGGGTCTGTATTGTTTTATTGTTCACCGTCGTCACCTCACAGTAGCAGGTCGTCAACCCAGCTGGGACAGTTTCAGCAAGTGCTTCAGGTCCTCCAGCATCGGCTTGCCGGACTGGTCAACCGGGTATCGCATCATCAGGTTCCCGAACGGGTCCACCAGCAGAATCTGGGGTGCCTGCCCGGGATCGACCCCCGGTGGCCAGACCGGCTCGCCGACCGACGCCGACGTCAGGCGCTCCATCAGCGGGTAGTCCTGCTGCCAGCGTTGATCCAGGTCCGGGCTGGTCTGCTGCAGGTAGGCCGCACGGCGAACCCGGTTGGCATTCTTGCCCAGGGCCACGTTGACCTGCCGGGCGTTATGCAACAGGGTTTCACAATCACGCTCGCAGCGACCGGCCACCACAATCATCAACCAGCCCGGCTCATCGGCCTGACTGTCTGTGAAACGGGCAGCGAGCGGCTTGTCATCGGCTCCCAGCAGGTGCAGCTCGGCCACCGGCACCACCGGATCAATCAGCGTACCGTTGTTGGTATAGCCGTCCGGCGTCAGCCAGCCCGTGTAGAACATGACCGTGGCAAGAATCATCGGCCCGAATCCGACCGCAAACAGCAGCAGCGCGGTGCGTCGGCCGCGGCGGATCTGGCTGGGCGAAGGGTGTTGGTTGGCCTGTTCAGTCATCGTTCCCATCATGTTCCTTGTTCGTTTTTCGGTAACTGAAAACCACGGTCAGTACGATCAGCGCCAGCGCCAGGCCGTACCACTGAACGGCGTAGCCAAGGTGCCGCTGGGGCGTCATCGGATCCGGCGGCCAGTCAGCGCCATAGGCACCGGCCTCACCGGGGCCGGCCAGGCGGAGCACCTGGTTTGCCAGTGTCGGCAGACCGGTCTGCGCCCGGGCCTGATCCGCCGGCAGTGTTTGCACCCGGCGGGGCCATCCCGTGCCAACCGTCGACTCGGCGAGCACCGGTGGTTGCGGGAATGCGGCCAAACGACCCCGAATCCCGACAGGGCCTGCCGGTGTCGTCACCGCCGGGAGCGCCGTTCGTGAACCGGTCCCCGGTAGCCAGCCCCGGTTCACCACCAGCGGCGGCCCCTGATCCGGGTAAAACACCGTCAGCACCTCGTACCCGGGCACCCCTTTGCGCGTGCGATTGTCCAGCAGCCAGTCGCGGTTGTTGGCGTAGTGCCCCCGCACGATCACCGGCTGACCGTCCTCCAGTCCCTGCTGTACCTGGTCGGACCAGGTCAGTTCGCTCACCTGTTGCTGCCAGCGATCGAGCCGGGCCTGTTTCTGTTCGGACCGGTTGAGCTGCCAGGTGCCCAGCGCCAGCAACAGTGGCAGCAGACAGCCTGAGAAGAGCAGCAGTCGGCCGTTGAACTGCCACTGGCGCCGGCCTGTTCCGGGTTGATCCATGATGCTCTGCTATAGTGAACGGTATTGAATGAGCCAACACGACGGAGAGAACCCCATGCTAAAGACGCTGATTATCGTGATGATGGTGGCGGTCGTGGTCAGTCTGTTCAGCGGCCTGTTTTTTCTGGTCGTCGATAAGGGCAAGACCCGACGCGTGGTCAACACGCTCGCCGTTCGGGTTGCGCTCAGCCTGCTGCTGTTGGCGCTGATTGTGCTTGCCCTCTGGCACGGCGACCTCTCGCTCAACCCCACGCCCTGACAGCCGGCCCTATAGCACATACACGAAGACGAACAGGCCCAGCCAGACCACGTCGACGAAATGCCAGTACCAGCTGGCCGCCTCGAATCCAAAATGTTTCTCCGGGTCGAAATGGCCCTTGTGGATACGGATCAGCATGATGGTCAGCATCAGGGTGCCCAGCATGACGTGGGCGCCGTGGAATCCGGTGAGAATGAAGAAGGTGCTGCCGTAGATGCCGGAGCGCAGGGTCAGGTTCAGCTCGGTGTAGGCGTGAATGTATTCGTCCGCCTGCAGGAAGACGAAGCCGAGCGCGAGCACAATGGTCGCCGCCAGCCACAGCTTGATCTGGCCCCGGTGGCCGTTTTTGAGGGCATGGTGGGCGATGGTGACGGTCACGGACGACGACACCAGCAGGATGGTATTCACCAGCGGCAGACGCCACGGTTCAATGATGCCCTCCGGGGCCGGAAAGGTGGCCGGATCGGGATTGTTCAGCAGCGGCCAGGTGGCCTGGAAGTTCTCCCAAAGCATGTGGCTGCTGCCACGATCGCCGGCACCGCCCAACCAGGGCACCGCAAAGGTGCGGGCATAGAACAGCGCCCCGAAAAACGCGGCGAAGAACATCACCTCGGAGAAAATGAACCAGCTCATGCCCCAGCGGAACGACCGGTCCATCTGCTGGCTGTAGAGCCCGGATCGGCTTTCCCGGATGACGTTGCCAAACCAGCCAAAGAGCATGTAGGCCATGATCGTGGCGCCGATGAAGAAGGTCACCCATGCCGCGGTCGTGGACTCGCCCTGGGCACCGTCCACCAGAATGGACGCGACGCTGGCCAGGGTGGTGACCAGGCCGACCGTTGCGATAATTGGCCACTTGCTCTGCTCGGGTACGTAATAGCTCTGGGTTGTCGCCATGACATCCTCCAACGGCTTGTCCGCTTATGGTTGTTATTGTCGCCCTGCCCGGCACTGCTCGTTCATCTGCGCTGTCGCCCGTTACTTCACCTCCGGCGGCGTGGTGAAACTGTGGTAGGGCGGCGGCGACGGCAGTGTCCATTCCAGCCCCTCGGCCCCTTCCCAGGGTTTGGCCGGGGCCTTTTCACCACCGCGCACACACTTGATCACGATAAACAGGAACAGCAGCTGGGTGGCGCCGAACATGAACGCACCAATGCTGGAAATCATGTTGAAATCGGCAAACTGGAGGGCGTAATCCGGAATCCGCCGGGGCATCCCCGCCAGCCCCAGAAAATGCATCGGGAAAAACGCCAGGTTCATACCGATAAACGACAGCCAGAAATGGGTTTTGGCCAGGGTCTCGTCGTACATGTGGCCGGTCCATTTTGGCAACCAGAAATAGGCCGACGCAAAAATCCCGAAGATGGCACCGGGCACCAGTACGTAGTGGAAATGGGCCACCACGAAATAGGTGTCCTGGTACTGGAAGTCCGCCGGCGCGATCGCCAGCATCAGTCCGGAGAAGCCACCGATGGTGAACAGGATCACAAAGGCAACGGCAAACAGCATCGGTGCCTCGAAGGTCATCGAACCGCGGAACATGGTGGCGACCCAGTTAAACACTTTGACCCCGGTCGGTACGGCGATCAGCATGGTGGCGTACATGAAGAACAGTTCGCCGGCCACCGGAATGCCCACCGTGAACATGTGGTGCGCCCAGACCACAAACGACAGCAGGGCAATGGCACCGACCGCATAAACCATGGAGGCGTAGCCGAACAGGCGCTTGCGGGCAAACGCCGGAATAATGTGGGAAACCGCGCCAAAGGCCGGCAGGATCATGATGTAGACTTCGGGATGCCCGAAGAACCAGAACACGTGCTGGAACATCACCGGGTCACCACCGCCGGCGGCGTTGAAGAAACTGGTCCCGAAGTTGATGTCCATCAGCATCATGGTTACCACCCCGGCCAACACCGGCATGACCGCGATCAGCAGGAAGGCGGTGATCAGCCAGGTCCAGACGAACAACGGCATTTTCATCAGCGTCATGCCCGGCGCCCGCAGGTTGAGGATGGTCGCGATCACATTGATCGCCCCCATGATGGATGAGATCCCCATCATGTGGATGGCAAAGATGAAGTAGGTGGTGCTGGGCGGACCGTAGGTGGTGGACAGGGGCGCGTAGAAGGTCCAGCCGAAGTTGGGGGCGCCGCCTTTCATGAACAGCGTGGATACCAGCATCGTGAAGGCGGCCGGCAACAGCCAGAAGCTCCAGTTGTTCATCCGTGGCAGGGCCATGTCCGGCGCCCCGACCATCATCGGAATCATCCAGTTCGCCAGCCCGACAAAGGCCGGCATCACCGCGCCGAACACCATGATCAGCCCGTGCATGGTGGTCATCTGGTTAAAGAACGCCGGCACCACCAGCTGCAGCCCCGGCTGGAACAGTTCCGCCCGGATCACCATCGCCATGGTGCCGCCGAGCAGGAACATGGTGAAGCTGAACACCAGGTACATGGTCCCGATGTCCTTGTGATTGGTAGTCAGTATCCACCGCATTATGCCCTTGGCAGGACCGTGGTGATGATCCTCGGTATGGGTATCGATGACCGCACTCATGAAGAACCCCCGTAGCCGCCCGTGTGACGTGACTGGCGATGTTTAGTGTCTGATCCGTCAACTGGCCGGACGCCGACCCGGGCCGTCGTCCGCGCCAGGTGAACCTATTTCGAGCTCTGTTTCTTGTAATCCAGCACCTGTTTGGGTGTCACCATGTCGCCGGTTTTATTGCCCCAGGCGTTGCGCTCGTAAGTGACAATCGACGCGATATCGACTTCGCTGAGCTGCTTGCCGAATGCCTGCATGGCCGATCCCTGGACGCCATAGACCACCCGGTGGAGATGGGTTTCGACCGGACCGGTTGCGATAGCGCTGCCATTGAGTGCCGGGAAGGTGGGAGGCATACCGCCGCCATCCACCTGGTGGCAGGCGGCGCAGATGGTTTCGTATTTCTTCTGGCCACGGGCCATCAGCTCGTCCATGGTCCAGTCTTTGCTGGTCAGTTCGCGCTCTTTCTCGGCCGCCGCTTTCTGATCAGCCACCCAGGTGTTGTACTCCTCTTCCGGTACCGCCTTGACCACCACCGGCATGAACCCGTGGTTCTGTCCGCACAGTTCGGTGCACTGGCCGCGATAGATCCCCGGCTTGTCGACCCGGGTCCAGGCTTCATTGATAAAACCCGGAATGGCGTCTTTTTTCAGCCCGAATTCCGGAACCCACCAGGAATGGATGACGTCGTTTGCGGTCAGCAGCAGGCGGATTTTTTTACCCACCGGCACCACCAGAGGATTGTCCACCTCGCGGAGGTAGTGCTCGCCCTTGGCAGCGCGGTTGTCGATCTGATCCTGAGGCGTGCTGAGGTTGGAGAAGTAGCCGAATTTTTCATCAACGTAGTCGTAGCGCCACTTCCACTGGTAGCCGGTAATCTTGATGTCAATGTCCGGCTTGGAGGTGTCATACATGTCGATCAGCGTGGCGGTCGCCGGGATCGCCATGATCACCAGAATGATCAGCGGCACCACCGTCCAGAGGATTTCCACAAAGGTGTGTTCATGGAAGTGGGCAGGCTTGTGCCCCCGGGATTTGCGGTGTGCGAAAATGGACCAGAACATGACACCGAAGACCACGATGCCAATGACCACGCAGATCCAGAATATGGTCATGTGAAGACTGAAGATTTCGTTGCTGGTGCCGGTGACCCCGGCCGGCATGTTGATCGTCCAGTCAGCCATCGCCTGGGTTGACACCAGGCCAGCGCCCATAAGGGACATCGCCCGCTTAACGTGCACGTGCATACCGCGTCTCCACAGAGTGTTGTTCTTGTATTGGCTACGCTGACGCTGTAAATAGAGGCTCGACGTTTCCGATACCGACGCCTCTGGGGCAGCTTTCCTGCGCACCCGACTTATTCTGCGTGACACTTCCTGGTCCGTGACTGTCGAGCGTTCGCACACACTCCGTCAGGTCGTTATGAGGAAGTCTTTTCACGGATTACTCGACTGTCAGTATAGACAGAGGTAGGGGGAAGTCTAAAAAGATTGTATGAAATTTAACCGACCAAGACGGGGGCTTCTTATAATCAAACAGTCTATTGCCAGCGCGCCGGTGCCGTGCGCCCGATGACCCGTCGACGCTCGTCGGACAGTCTGAACCGGCGCCTGTGGGCACTGGCCTGGCCGTTGATGCTGACCAACCTGACCGTGCCACTGCTGGGACTGGCGGACACCGCGGTGCTGGGGCATCTGGCCCGGCCGGAGTACCTTGGTGC
>JAWVWU010000020.1:0-12183 GCA_033723595.1 Marinobacter sp.
GTGTCCACGGACACCCGGACCCTGCAGCCGGGCAACCTGTACGTCGCGCTCAGGGGTGAACGGTTTGATGGCCATCAGTTCCTTATGGCCGCCCTTGACGCCGGCGCCGTTGCGGCGATCGTGGATACGCCGGACGCACAGGTTGCCTTACCCCAAATTCAGGTCGCGGACACCCTGCGGGCCCTGGGAACACTGGCCAGCGCCAACCGCAACGAAAGTTCCGCCCGCTTTCTGGCGGTGACAGGCAGCAGTGGCAAGACCACGGTCAAGGAGATGATGGCGGCCATGGTTGCCGGCGCCGGCAAGACCCTGTCCACGCGGGGCAATCTGAACAATCACATTGGTGTGCCGCTGACACTCTTTGGTATCGGGCCCGAGCACCGGTATGGCGTGATTGAGCTGGGCGCCAGCGGTGTTGGCGAGATTGCCGTCACCGTGGCGATGGTGCGCCCCCGGGTGGCCGTTATCACCAACGCCGGAGAGGCTCATCTCGAGGGGTTTGGCAGCTACGACAATATTGTCCTGGCCAAAGGCGAGATCATAGACGGTGTCGATGCCGACGGCTTTGTCGTGCTGAACGCGGATGACCCGGCGTTTGACCGCTGGAAAGTACGGGCGGGCCAGCGTCAGGTCATTTCCATCAGCCTCGATGCCAGCGCCGGCGCCGACTACGCCTGTGTCGCCGTGACGATGAAGGACGGCCAGCAATTGCTGACGGTGGCCGGACCGGGAGGCTGGCAATGTGAGCTTGCCTTGCCCCTTCTCGGGCGACACAACATCACCAATGCCCTGCTGGCGGTTGCGGCCGTGCGCAGTGAGGGCCTGAGCGACGATCTGGTGCAACAAGGCCTGGCCGGGTTGCAACCCATACCAGGCCGGTTGCAGGCGGTCGTGTTGCAGCCGGGCCTGACGCTGATTGACGACAGTTACAACGCTAACCCCTCTGCCATGAAGGCCGCGCTGGAGGTGCTCGCCGATTTTCCTGGTGAGCGCGTGGCGGTTCTGGGCGCCATGGCGGAACTGGGTGTAGAGGCCGAACGTCTGCACGAGGACGTTGGCGAATTTGCCCGCAAGTTGGGTATCGAGCGTCTGGTCACGGTCGGGCCGGGCTGTCAGGGCTACCGCACCGGTTATGGCGCGGGCGCTGAGGCGTTTGCCGACCATGACCAAGCCATTGATCGCCTGACGCATCAACCGTCAGCCCCGCTGACCTGGTTGGTCAAGGGTTCTCGCAGTTCTGCCATGGATGTCGTGGCAGAGGGAATAAAACAAAGGATAAAAAGCACATGCTGCTCTGGCTGACCGGCGTCTTATCGCACTATTTTACCTCGCTGACGGTATTCCAGTACCTGACGTTGCGGGGGATCTGTGGCGTGCTGACGGCGCTGTTGATTTCACTGCTGATCGGACCACTGATGATTCGCAAGCTCAGTCAATACCAGATTGGGCAGTCGGTGCGTGATGACGGCCCGAAAACCCATTTGAGCAAAGCCGGCACGCCGACCATGGGCGGGGCGCTGATTCTGGTCGCCATCACCATCAGTACGTTGTTGTGGGCAGACCTGACCAACCGCTATGTGTGGGTGACGTTGCTGGTCACGCTGTTTTTCGGGGCGATCGGCTGGGTAGACGACTATCGCAAGGTGGTTGAGCGCAATCCCCGCGGGTTGCCGGGACGCTGGAAATACCTCTGGCAGTCGGTGATCGGAGCGGCGGCCGCCTTTGCGCTCTATTACTCAGCCACATTGCCGCAGGAAACATCGCTGTTTGTCCCGGTATTCAAAGAAGTATCGCTAACTCTCGGCCCGGTATTCTTCATTTTGCTGACCTATTTCGTGATCGTGGGCAGCAGCAACGCGGTCAACCTGACTGACGGACTGGATGGCCTCGCAATTATGCCAACCGTCATGGTGGCCGGGGCGCTGGCGATTTTTGCGTATCTCTCCGGTCATGCCCAGTTCGCCAACTACCTGCTGATCCCGCACCTGCCGGGCACGGGTGAGCTGATTGTATTTTGTGGGTCGCTGGTCGGTGCCGGCCTCGGGTTTCTCTGGTTCAACACCTATCCGGCCCAGGTGTTCATGGGTGACGTGGGTGCTCTGGCACTCGGCGCTGCCCTGGGTGTGGTTGCGGTCATCGTGCGCCAGGAGATTGTGCTGTTCGTGATGGGCGGCGTGTTCGTTATGGAAACCGTGTCGGTCATCCTGCAGGTGGCGTCGTTTCGGCTGACCGGGCGCCGGATTTTCCGGATGGCACCCTTGCACCATCATTTTGAACTGAAAGGCTGGCCGGAACCCCGGGTCATCGTCCGTTTCTGGGTGGTGACGGTGGTGCTGGTGTTGTTCGGGCTGGCCACCCTTAAAATTCGCTAACAGACATGGATAACGCATGAGCGTCATAACATCAGATCGTCGCACACTGGTCGTAGGGCTCGGTAAAACCGGGCTTTCCTGCGTGCGCTATCTGCATGCGCAGGGACGCGATGTGGCCGTGGCTGATAACCGCAGTGAGCCACCGGGGCTGGCAGAACTGAAGGCCGGTTGGCCGGATGTCCCGGTCACTCTTGGGCCGTTCGATGGCGCAATGTTCAGTCGCTTCAACGAGCTCGTGGTCAGCCCCGGACTCAGCATCGCCGAGCCGGCGATCCAGCAGGCTGTTGCCAACGGAGCGCGGATTTCCGGAGACATTGATCTGTTCAGCCAGGTTGCCGATGCTCCGATCGTGGCGATCACCGGGTCCAATGGTAAGACCACCGTGACGTCGCTGTTGGCGGAAATGGCGCTGGCAGCCGGTGTACGAGTGGCTGTTGGCGGGAATATAGGCACGCCGGCTCTGGATTTGTTGGCGCCGGACGTCGAGCTTTACGTGCTCGAGCTCTCCAGTTTTCAGCTGGAAACCACCGAGACGCTGGGCGCCATGGCCGCGACGGTACTGAACGTCAGCGACGACCATATGGATCGCTATCCAAGCCGGATGGCCTATTTCCAGGCAAAACAACGCATCTTTAATGGCTGCCGGAATGCCGTCGTGAATCTTGACGATGCCCTGAGCATTCCGATGGAGCGCGACAACCTCCGGTTTGTCTGTTTCGGTATGGACCGGGTCAATCCGGACACCTTCAGTACTCGTGATGATGACGGTGGCACCTGGATCACCTACGGCTTCGAGAACCTGATCCGGGCGGAATCGCTCTCGCTGTTGGGCCGGCACAATCTGAGTAACGTGATGGCCGCATTGGCACTGGGCAAAGTTGCCGGCCTGCCGATGGAGACGATGCTGGAGGTGGCTGTACAGTTTCGCGGGCTGCCTCATCGGTGTGAGTGGGTTCGCACGCGGGCCGGTGTCGATTACATCAACGATTCAAAAGGTACCAATGTGGGCGCCGCTGTCAGTGCCATCGAAAGCCTGGCGCCGGCGAGCGGCAGGCTGATTCTGATTGCCGGTGGCGAGGGCAAGGGCGCTGACTTCGGGCCGTTGGCCGAGCCGGTCGCACGATACTGCCGGAGTGTCGTGCTGATCGGTCAGGACGCGTCGCTGCTGGCCAATGCCCTGGCCGGTCATCCCGATGTCCGCTTTGCCGACACCCTGGGCGACGCGGTGGAACAGGCGGCAAATCTCGCTCAACCGGGAGACCGGGTACTGTTATCACCGGCCTGCGCAAGTTTTGACATGTTTGAAAATTATGAAGACCGGGGGCGTCAGTTCGTGGCAGCCGTGGAGGCGCTCTCATGAACGCGGATATGACCATTAACAGTGCTCGCCGGATCGGCACCCATAACCCGCTGCTGTGGTTGATACTCTGCGCCTGCTCGCTGCTGGTGATCGGGATCGTCATGATTTCGTCGGCGTCCATGGATATGGCGGCCGAGGTAATGGACAACGGCTATTACTTTGTGATCCGTCAGTTGATATTTGCGTCGCTTGGCTGTCTGCTCGCGCTGACTGCCGCCAACGTGCCGCTGTCATGGTGGGAACGCAGTGGCTGGCTGTTGCTCGGCGTGGGGTTGTTCGTGCTGGTCCTGGTGCTGACGCCGCTGGGCCGATCAGTCAATGGCTCCACGCGCTGGATTCCCATGGGGCTTTTCAATGTCCAGGTTTCCGAAGTGGCGAAATTGTGCCTGATTGCCTACCTGGCCAGCTACGTGGTTCGTCGCCGGGATGAGCTGGTGAACACCTGGGCCGGTTTCCTCAAGCCGATCGTGGTGTTGTCACTGGCGTCCGTGTTGCTGGTTATTGAGCCCGACTTTGGCGCGACCGTGGTGCTGATGACGGCGGCTCTGGGCATGATTTTCCTCAGTGGCGTCCGATTGACCCGCTTCATGCCCTTGATTGCGGTGTGCGTGTCGGTGGGTGCGTTGCTGATCGTGACCCAGCCCTACCGGTTGAAGCGGGTGGTGAGCTACCTCGACCCGTGGAAAGATCAGTTCGACTCGGGCTACCAGTTGACCCAGTCCCTGATCGCGTTCGGGCGCGGTGACTGGGCCGGTGTGGGGCTGGGTAACTCCATTCAGAAACTGTTTTATCTGCCAGAGGCCCACACGGATTTCATCTTTGCCATCACGGCTGAGGAATTCGGCCTCATTGGTTCCATCGTCGTTTTGCTGTTGTTCACCGTTCTGGTGGTCTCCGGACTCAGTATTGCGCGACGGGCGGAGAAATCCGGCATGCCGTTCGCGGCCTGCTTCGCCTACGGCATTACATTGCTGATTGGCTTGCAGGCGACCATCAACATTGCCGTCAACACGGGGCTGTTGCCCACCAAAGGGCTGACGCTGCCGCTGATGAGTTACGGCGGGAGCAGTCTGATGATCACTTGCATTTCGATCGGCATTCTTGCCCGTGTGGAGCTCGAGCGTCTGGGCAAGGCCGCCGCACAGAAGAGCAGCGCCGGTAAGCCGGCAGAGATGCGGGGAGGCGCTGTCTATGAGTAGCAAGCGCTTTCTGATCATGGCCGGTGGCACCGGCGGTCACGTGTTCCCGGCTCTGGCCACAGCCCAGTTGTTGCAGGCCCGTGGTCACCAGGTGTTCTGGCTGGGTTCCGCCGGTGGCATGGAAGAACGGTTGATTGGTGACACCGATATACCGCTGTCGACCATTGCGATTTCCGGTTTGCGCGGCAAGGGCCGGCTGGCCCTGCTGGCGGCGCCGTTCCGGCTGATTCGCGCGCTGGTCCAGGCGGTCCGGGTTGTAAGACAGGTTCGCCCGGATTGCGTGATCGGCATGGGCGGGTTCGTGACCGGACCCGGTGGCGTGGCCGCCTGGCTGGCGCGCAAACCGCTGTTGGTGCACGAGCAAAATGCGATTGCCGGGTTAACCAACCGGATCCTGGCGCGACTGGCGGGAACGGTGCTGGAGGCCTTCCCGGGCAGTTTCGGGGCGCAGATCGTTACCCGCTGTACCGGCAACCCGGTGCGACAGGATGTCGCGTCGCTGCCCGAGCCCGCGCAGCGCCTGGCCAACCGCACCGGGCCGCTGCGCCTGCTGGTGGTCGGCGGCAGTCTGGGCGCACTGGTCATCAATCAGACCGTGCCGGGAGCTCTGGCCAGTTTACCGGTCGAGCAACGGCCATTGGTTCGGCATCAATGCGGTGAGCGGCACCTGGATGTCACCCGCAAAGCCTACGAGGCGGCCGGCGTTGACGCCGATGTTCAACCATTTATCAAGGATATGGCTGAAGCCTATGGCTGGGCCGACCTGGTGCTGAGCCGGGCCGGCGCACTCACGATAGCCGAGCTTTGTGCGGCGGGCGTTGGCGCCATTCTGGTGCCGTTTCCGCACGCGGTGGACGACCACCAGACCCACAATGCTGGCTACATGGTGAAAGCCCGGGCGGCATTGCTGGTCCCTCAGCCAAAATTGACCGTGGCAGCGCTGAGTGAGTTGTTGGCCGACCTGGCCGGCGATCGAGACCGGATACTTTCCATGGCGCAGGCAGCCCGAGGGCTGGCGCGTCCCGACGCAACGGAGCGAGTTGTGAATTATTGTCTGGAGGCAGCCCATGCCTGATGTCACCAATCCGCCCCTGGTGTTTGAAGTGCCAGAGATGCGCCGAATCCGTAACATTCACTTTGTCGGCATTGGCGGTGCCGGTATGAGTGGCATCGCCGAGGTGCTGAAAAATCAGGGCTACGACGTATCCGGGTCCGACATCAAGGAGAGTCCGGTAACGGCCCGCCTGCGCAAGCTTGGCGTTGTCGTGATGATCGGTCACCAGCCCGAGAATACCGCTACCGCCGATGTGGTGGTGGTGTCGTCAGCGGTCAACCCCGAAAATCCAGAGGTGGTCGCCGCGCGTCAACGCCGGGTACCCATCGTGCCCCGTGCCGAAATGCTCGCTGAAATCATGCGGTACCGGCATGGCATTGCTGTCGCCGGTACCCACGGCAAGACCACAACGACCAGCCTGATCGCCTCCATTCTTGGCGAGGCGGGGCTGGACCCGACCTTTGTGATTGGTGGCCTGCTTAACAGCGCGGGGACCAACGCCAAACTCGGCGGATCCCGGTACCTGGTGGCCGAGGCAGATGAAAGCGACGCCTCTTTCCTGCATCTGACGCCCGTGATTTCCGTGGTAACCAATATAGAAGCCGACCACATGGAAACTTATGGCGGCGACGTCGAGAAGCTCAAGCAGACCTTTGTGGACTTTCTTCACAACCTGCCGTTTTACGGTGTTGCGGTCATGTGCGTGGACAACGACTTCGTTTGCGAAGTCATCCCCCGCATCTCCCGGACCTTGATCACCTACGGCATCGACAACCCGGAAGCCGACTATCGGGCCGAGGAAATTCACTCGGATGGCCTGCGAACGCACTTTGTCGTCCGTCGACCGGGCGACCGGTCTGACCTGACCATCGAGCTGCGTATGCCTGGACGGCACAACGTCCTAAACGCGCTGGCGGCGATTGCCGTGGCCACCGATGAGGGTGTCGACGATGCCGCAATCTGTCGGGGGCTGTCGGGTTTTGCCGGTGTTGGTCGGCGATTCCAGGTCTATGGGGATTACCACACGCCCAATGGACTGATCACGCTGGTGGATGACTACGGGCATCATCCCACCGAGGTGGACGCCGTGATTCGGGCGGCTCGTGCCGCCTGGCCGGACCGCCGACTGGTCATGCTCTATCAGCCCCATCGTTTCAGTCGTACCCGCGACCTGTACGAGGACTTCGTGCGGGTGCTGTCGGAAGTGGATGCGCTGCTTCTGATGGACGTCTATTCGGCGGGAGAGACGCCTGTGCCCGGTGCTGACGGTCGCTCCCTGTGTCGCAGTATTCGTCAGCGGGGGCAGTTGGAGCCGTTGTTTGTCGAGGACAATCGCGAAATCGAGCACCTGCTTGCGACAACGCTGCGCGACGGCGACTTGCTGATTACCCAGGGTGCCGGTGATATCGGTGGCGTCGCTGCGCGTCTGGCTGCTGCGGGGGTGATTGCCAATGACTGACGTGAATCAGCCAGTGATTTTTCGGGTCGATGCCCAGACCCGCCAGGCACTCGGGCGTGTTGCTGTATTGATGGGTGGCAATTCAGCCGAACGGGCCGTATCGCTGAAAAGCGGTGAAGCCGTGCTGGCGGCTTTGCAGAACGCCGGTGTGGACGCCTTTGGTCTGGACGTTCAGGGCAGCCTGCTGAGTGTGGTGGCCAACCCGCAGTTTGACCGCGCCTTCATCGCGCTGCATGGCCGGGGCGGCGAGGACGGAACCATTCAGGCAATTCTGGCGCAGGCCGGCATTCCCTTCACCGGCAGCGAGACCCTGGCCTCGGCGCTGGCGATGGACAAACTGCGCACCAAATACGTGTTCGAGGGATGTGGCCTGCCGACGCCACCGTTCCGCACCATGGCGTCTGAGGACGAAGCCAATGACATCCTGGCTAACCTGCAGGTGCCGCTCAGTGTCAAGCCCTCCCGCGAGGGATCAAGCATTGGTATTCGCAAAGTGTACACGCGCGATGAACTGATCGATGCGTACCGGGATGCCAGTCAACATGATCCGATGGTGCTGGTCGAGCAGTGGATTGAGGGGCCGGAGTTCACGGTCAGTGTGCTGCAGGGGCAGGCCCTGCCGGCCATCGGTCTGAGCACCGACCATGTGTTTTATGACTACGACGCCAAATACCTTGCGGACGATACCCGTTACCAGATTCCCTGTGGCCTGCCGGCGGATCAGGAAGCGCAGTTGCAGGCGCTGTCCGTGGCTGCGATGAATGTGGTTGGCTGCCGCACCTGGGGACGGGTGGACATCATGCAGGACAGAAACGGTCAGTTCTGGCTGCTGGAGGTCAATACCGTGCCGGGCATGACCGACCACAGTCTCGTCCCGATGGCGGCGAAGGCGGCGGGAATCAGTTTCGAAGAGCTGGTGGTGCGCATCGTCAGCGATACCCTGGAGCCGGGCCATGCTTGACCGGATCACTATACGCAGCCGCTCGATCCCGCCGGATCCACCGAGGCGGCGGGGTGCGACGACGGCGGAGCCCGCCCCGGACCGGTTCGGATGGCTGTGGCGGTTGCTGGCGGCAACGCCCTGGCTGCAGGTGGCTCTGGGCCTTTTGATCGTCGTTCTGGCGGGGCTGGTGCCCTGGGGTACGGGCCAGGTGCTGTCGGCGATGGACCGGCAGTTCACCCATGTCGTGATCAATGGCCCGTTGCAGCACGAGGACCGGCAGGTCTTGCAGCAACGGGCCAGCGCCTGGCTGGGAAAAAGCTTTTTCGCGACCGACCTCGCGGACATTAAGGCGGCGATTGAACAGCGCCCCTGGGTGGAGTCGGCTGCGGTACGCAGGATCTGGCCGGATGGCCTCAGTATCAATGTGCGGGAGAAAAAACCGCTGGCCTACTGGAATGATCGCCAGTTGGTCAGTCGACGCGGGGACGTCTTCACCCCCGGTGATCGGGAAAACGCCGGTGCCTTGCCACGGCTGTCGGGACCCGATGACCGGGTCGATGAAGTGGTGTCCACCGCGCAGGATCTGTCCCGGCAACTGGCGGCCAAGGGGCTGGGCTTTGCGGGCCTGCAGCTTGAGCCCCGGGGCGCCTGGACGCTGCTGCTGGCGAACGGCATTGAAGTGGCACTGGGTCGGGATCAGATCCAGCAGCGATTCAAACGGTTTATGACCGTGTATGAGGGCGAACTGGCGGCGCACGCTGAGGACGTCGAACGAGTGGACGCGCGATACACCAACGGAGTTGCTGTGCGGTGGAAAAAACCGGACTCGACTCCCGGCAAAAATACATAGGCTCATTTGATGAACCCAGGGTTTGGTGAACTACATGTCATCGGTTGAAACGGAAAACATGATTGTTGGCCTCGACATCGGCACCTCCAAAGTTGTCGCTATCGTGGGCAAACGCAAAATGGACGGCACCATCGAGGTGGTGGGCATCGGTTCGCACCCGTCACGGGGTCTCAAGCGTGGCGTGGTGGTCAACATCGAGACGACAGTTCAGGCCATTCAGCGGGCGGTTGAAGAGGCCGAGCTGATGGCGGGGTGCCGGATTCATTCTGTCTATGCGGGGATCGCCGGCAGCCACATAAAGAGCCTTAATTCCCACGGAATTGTGGCGATCCGCGACCGCGAGGTGACCCAGGCCGACATTGACCGGGTGATCGACGCCGCCCAGGCGGTTGCCATCCCGGCCGACCAGAAGGTGCTGCATATACTGCCGCAGGAGTTTGTCATCGATAACCAGGAGGGCATCAAGGAGCCCATGGGGATGTCCGGTGTAAGGCTCGAGGCCAAGGTGCACCTGGTGACCTGTGCTGTCAACGCGGCCCAGAACATCGAGAAGTGCGTGCGCCGCTGCGGCCTGGACGTCGACGACATCATTCTGGAGCAGCTGGCTTCGAGCTATGCGGTGTTGACAGAAGACGAAAAGGAACTGGGCGTCTGCGTGGTGGACATCGGCGGAGGCACCACTGACATTGCCGTGTTCACCGGTGGCGCCATCCGGCACACGGCGGTCATTCCGATTGCCGGAGATCAGGTCACCAACGACATAGCCATGGCTTTGCGTACGCCGACCCAGAATGCCGAGGAAATCAAGATCAAATACGCCTGCGCCCTGACACAGCTTGCCGGCGCGGACGAAACCATCAAGGTGCCCAGTGTGGGCGACCGCGCGCCCCGGGATTTGTCCCGTCAGGCCCTGGCCGAGGTGGTTGAGCCGCGTTACGAGGAGCTGTTCACCCTGGTCCAGTCTGAACTTCGCCGTTCGGGCTTCGAGGACCTGATTCCCGCAGGTGTCGTGATTACCGGCGGCTCGTCCACCATGGAAGGCGTGGTTGAGCTCGCCGAGGAAATCTTCCACATGCCGGTACGGCTTGCCTCACCGCAGGCCGTTTCGGGCATGACGGAGGTGGTCAATAACCCGATTTACGCAACCGGCGTCGGGTTACTGATCTATGGCTTCCGCCAGATGGATATTGGCAGGGGCCCCGTTCTGCGCGGTGACAATGCACCGTCACTGCTGGAGCGGATGAAGAGCTGGTTCACCAGTCATTTCTGAGGGTGAACCAGGCAGTGGCCATGCCGGTCGCGAACGAAGGTATCTCGAAAAAATAATCGGCCTGGAAAGAGCCGACAACAGCACGAAGGAGTAGGGGAATGTTTGAACTCGTAGATAATGTCCAGCAAAACGCTGTGATCAAGGTAATTGGCGTCGGCGGTGGCGGTGGTAATGCTGTCCGGCACATGCTCAACAGTGACATCGACGGGGTAGAGTTCATCTGCGCCAACACCGATGCACAGGCGCTGACCGATATGGGCGCCAAGCAGATCATCCAGCTCGGTGGCAACATCACCAAGGGCCTCGGCGCTGGCGCCAACCCGGAAGTGGGTCGGCAGTCTGCCATGGAAGACCGTGACCGTATCGCTGAAGCGCTCAAGGGTGCTGATATGGTCTTTATTACCGCCGGCATGGGCGGCGGCACAGGCACCGGCGCTGCGCCGATCGTTGCTGAAGTTGCCCGGGAGATGGGCATCCTGACCGTGGCGGTCGTGACCAAGCCGTTCCTGTTCGAGGGTGGCAAGCGCATGAAAGTCGCCGAGTCCGGCCTCAAGGACCTCGAAGAAAGCGTCGACTCGCTGATCACCATTCCGAACGAGAAACTGCTGTCGGTCATGGGCAAAAAGACCAGTCTGCTGGACGCATTTGCCGAAGCCAACAACGTCCTGCTCGGCGCGGTACAGGGCATTGCCGACCTGATCACCCGCAACGGTATGATCAACGTGGACTTTGCCGACGTGAAAACCGTGATGTCCGAAATGGGCATGGCCATGATGGGTACCGCTCGCGCCACCGGCGAAAACCGTGCCCGTGAAGCTGCCGAAGCCGCGGTGCGCAGTCCGCTGCTGGAAGACATCAACCTGCAGGGCGCCAAGGGCATTCTGGTCAACATCACCGCCGGGATGGATCTCAATCTGGGCGAGTTCTCGGAAGTGGGCGATATTATCCGCGAGTTTGCCTCCGACTCTGCCACCGTTGTCGTGGGCACGGTGATCGACCCGGAAATGACCGACGAGCTCAAGGTAACCGTCGTTGCGACTGGCCTCGGTGGTGGTGCTGAAAAGCCGTCCAAGGTGGTCGACAATACCCGCACGCTCGATGGTAAGACCGACTACAATCAGCTGGATCGTCCGGCCGTGCTTCGTCGTCGGGCTGTCGCCCACGGCAATGTCGCGATTGACCAGCACAGTAACAGCGAAGACCAGGGCGTCGACTATCTCGATATTCCGGCCTTCCTGCGTCGTCAGGCGGACTAATGTCGTCATGAATGTGTCGTAATAGTGCACGCGGTTAATCCGCGATAGCATGAAAAACGTAAGCAGACGGGCAACGTGCTGAATGACAGTTCGGTAAGTACGGATTGGTTAAATGGTATTCAGTTGCGTTTTTTGGTATCCTTCGGGCAGATTTTTGCCCAACGATATCGTAATCTTGTGACGGATTTATGTACCGATGATCAGACAACGGACGCTTAAAAACACCATCCGTGCGACCGGCGTCGGTTTGCACTCGGGTGAAAAGGTTTACCTGACGCTCAAACCTGCGCCGGCCGAGACGGGGATCGTGTTCCGACGAACCGATCTGGATCCGGCGGTTGAAATCAAGGCCTGTGCCGAGAATGTCGGCGAGACCATGCTGTCGACGACCCTGGTGAAGGACGGCGTTCGTGTGGCAAC
>JAWVWU010000021.1:0-11893 GCA_033723595.1 Marinobacter sp.
TATCGTATCAAGGGCGCCAAGATCTATATCTCCGGCGGTGAACAGTCCATGACCGACAACATCGTGCACATGGTGCTGGCGCGCATCAAAGGCGCACCGGCCGGGGTCAAGGGCATTTCCCTGTTTATCGTGCCCAAATTCAATGTCGGTGACGATGGCTGTGTCGGCGAACGGAATGGCGTGGCCCTGGCCGGCCTGATTCACAAGCTCGGTTATCGTGGCACCACCTCGACAGCGTTGAGTTTCGGCGACGACGCACCCTGTCATGGCTATCTGGTGGGCGAGCCCAACCAGGGGCTGAAGTATATGTTCCAGATGATGAATGAGGCTCGTCTCGGTGTGGGGTTCGGAGCCGCGGTCATCGGGTACCGCGGCTACATGCACAGCCTGGCGTACGCCCGTGAGCGCCTGCAAGGGCGGAAGCCTTCGGAGCGCAACCCGGCGTCACCGCCGGTGCCGATCATTGAGCATGCGGATGTGCGGCGCATGTTGCTGGCCCAGAAAGCCTATGTCGAGGGCGGTGTTGCCCTGTGCCTGTATGGCGCTCGTCTGGTTGACGACCAGCACACCCATCCGGATGCCGGCAAAAGACTGGAAGCGGGCAAACTGCTGGATCTGCTGACGCCCATCATGAAAGCCTGGCCGTCGGAATACGGTCTGCAGGCCAACGACCTGGCCATTCAGGTCTACGGCGGTGCCGGCTATACCCGGGAGTATCCGGTTGAGCAGTGCTGGCGGGATAACCGGTTGAACCCCATTCACGAAGGCACCAACGGTATCCAGGCGCTCGATCTGCTGGGGCGCAAAGTCTGGCAGGACCAGAGTCACGGTCTCCAGTTACTGATGCAGGCCATGCAGGTTGACCTGGAAGCCGCTGTCACGCCGCGTTGCCAGCAGTGGGCGCTGTCCCTGAGCGAAACCTTGCAGAGAGCGGTGCAGGTGACCCAGTCCCTCGGCAAAGCCCTGGCGAGCGACAATCCAGACGGTGTGCTTGCCAACGCGTCCTGCTACCTGCACCTGTTCGGGCATATTACGGTGGCGTGGATGTGGCTGCGCCAGGCGAATGTGGCGGCCCGGGAAGTCAACGTGGCCAGCACGGACCGTGATCGCGCCTTCTACGAGGGCAAGCTGCAGGCCGCTCAGTACTTTTTCCATTGGGAACTGCCGACGGTGGCCCAGGATATCGTGCTCCTCCAGAATCAGGATGACACCTGCTTCAAAATGAAGCCCGAGTGGTTCTGAGCCGGTGGCGAAAGGGCTGATTGTGGTCCAGACTGAACAGTCAGACAGGCTCGGCAGGGACCACAATGAGCAACGGATATCGACAGGTCGAGTGTTCCGCACACGTGTCTCTTACCCGCTACATCACGGATGGTGAGATTGTCGAAGTGGTGTTCCGGGATGAGTCGGGGCAGATTCAGACGGTGCACGACGTGATCCGGGATCTGTTTCTACGGGCGGGCGAGGAGTTTCTCCTGCTGGGGCGAGGTCAGCTCGTGCGCCTTGATCATGTCTTTCTGGTCAATGGCGAGCCCCTGTCCGGCGTCCGATCAGCCTGACATGGCCGGCAATCCAACCGCCTTTCCTTCCTTACCCATTTTTTCATAACTTTCTGATCTGGTTAAATTTATGGTAACTCAGGGTTAATTGTGCCGAGGGGCAGCTGGCCTTAGACTGCGGTCGCCGTCAGGTAATGACCTGGTTTATTCACTTCAGAAAGGAATTCTCTATGAACAAGTTAACGCTGAGCGCTTTGGCCCTGGTGCTGTCTCTGGGCATGGCTGGCTGCAGTCAGGACGACTCCGAAGGCGTCGACATGGATAAGGCGGCGGACAACGCCGGTGATCTGGCCGAAAAAGCGGGTGATAATGTGCGCGACACCTACGAAGAGGCGACCGGCCAGGGCAACGGCGCCTGGGATGAGACCAAGGAAGCGGCAAGCGATGCGGCCGATGCGACGGCCGAGACCATGAATGATGCGGGCGACGCTATCGGTAACGCTGCCGAAGACACCAAGGATGCGGTGAAGCAGACCTACAAGGACGCGACGACTGACGAGTGAGTCAATTGATGGACCGGTCGCGTTGCTACTGCGCGCGGCCGGTTGATTGGCCTTCTGCGCAAACCCTGTGTTCTGTATTTCTCCTGTTTTGCCCCCCGTGTTGACACGCTGTTAACACGTTTGCCGTCTCCCGGCGTGCCTCTGTCGCTATTTATGTCGCCGTCGGCTTGTAAAGCACCGGCCGGTTTACACATGATTGACCCATTGATCGTTAACGCCCCGTCGTTACAATCAGGCGGCCGTTTTCGGACAATTCAATAACGCCTTGGTGCGCTTGCCGGGAGAGCCTCGATGGCCGTTTCCGCCGTGTCTGTTTGTCGATCGCTGCTGTTCCTTTGCGTGCTGGTCCCGTCGTCTATGCTGGGGTTAACCGCCTGCGCCGTCACTCCGGATTCACCGTTGACGGTAACGCCCGAGTCGGACGTCAGTGACGTAGCCGCCCGGACGTTCTCGACGGTGGTGTACCCGGTGCCGGGGCGCACAGGCCTTTTGCGCCGGGTCGAGGCGGTTCTGATCGATCACATGCAGGCGTTGGGTTATCGCCAGCGGACTGCCGGTGGCGGCGATCTGCGCATCGAACTCGAACTGCAACGCACTGACCCGACCCCGCTGTTTTCCCAACCCGTCCACTCAGGTCGCCTGATCTTGCGGCTCAGTCAGGGTGATCGGACTCTGCGGACCGGTTATACCGGCTCCCTGAGCGAGATAGACCTCGACTTTCTATCTGAACCGCAAATCGAACGCCGGGTTCAGCTTTTCCTCAACGGATTCCCGGAAGCGTCACCAACCGGGCCGGACTCACCGCAAGCAGCCCCGGACTGATGGCACGGCCATGCCTGCTCCCGGCGCTGCATCCGTATCCGGCAGCGCTCGCGGCGGTCTAAAGTCTCAGTTCACGATGACCGATTATTACCTATGCTTAGGGCTGGAGCGTTCAGGTGCTTGTCCGGTCAGACCCGGGCTACGCTGGCATGGCTGAGATGAGGGGGCGGTATGTGGTTGATCGACAAGAATAGCTGGGTGTTTGGCACAGTGGGAGCGATCATTGTGGCCGGCGCACTCTTTGTGCTGGACGCTGTGCTGATGAACGGGTTCGGCCCCGGGGCAGCACTCGGATTTCTGCTGGGCGTGGTGCTGTCAGTGCTGTATCTGGGAGTTCGTGTATTGGGGCCCATCGCCCGCGGTTTCAAGCACGCGACGTCGGAGGACGGCGGTGTCTCTCCGATTCTGGCCAGGCTGTGCCCGGCGCTTGCCCGCGACGCCGACACCGGTCGTAAACTGGTCGACGCCCTGTCCAGTGACGCGGACGCCAATGCCATTTCTGCCGCCGAGGTTTCGTTTGCCGCCGACCAGCTCAAGGGTCGGCTGGACCGCCAGGTCGACGATATGGCGCATATGGCCGACTACGCGGGTCAGATTACCGAGACCGTCCGGCAGTCTGCTGAACAGGCAGCCGGATCGGCCAGCACCGCCCGCCAAGCCAGTGCCGAGTGCATCAGTGGTCGCGAGGCGCTCAGTGGCGCGATCGGTGCGATTCGGGTTGTGCACCAGCAGTCGGGTGAGACGCTGACCATGATTCAGGCCCTCAACGACAAATCGGAAAAGATACAGGGTGTCACCAGCGTCATTGAAGGGATTGCCGAACAGACCAACCTGCTGGCCCTCAACGCCGCCATCGAGGCCGCTCGTGCGGGAGAGCAGGGGCGAGGTTTTGCCGTGGTGGCGGATGAAGTGCGTCAATTGGCGGGCCGCACCGCGCAGGCTACCGGCGAAGTTGCCGAGACCCTGCAGGAAATCCGCAGTGGGACCGGGGACATCGTGGCCCGGATCAAGACCCTCGCCCAAAGCGTGGAAGACGGCCTGCAGTCCGTTGAAGGTGTGGGTACCCGGCTGGGGGACATCCAGGCACAGTCGGAACAGGTTGAACAGCAGGTGACCCGGATTGCCGAGGGCGACCAGCACAATGAAGAAAGCCTCCAACACATGTTCAAGGCCATCGAGAGTGTCCGGGATCAGATTTCCGAAAGTGACACCAGCGTCAAATCCCTCGCGCAGCAGGCGGCACGACTGATGGAGTTGGCCGAGCGCTCGAACGCCGCGTTTGCCCTCAACAGCGATGCCAGCTATCACCGGTTTTTCTACGACCAGGCGCGACAGGGCGCGGACCAGATCGGTGCGCTGTTCGAGGCGGCCCTGAAGGATGGCACGTTGACCGAGTCACAGCTGTTCGACAAGGTCCGCGAACCGATTCCGGATACCCGGCCCCAGAAATACAGCAGCGGCTTTGACCGCTTCACCGATCAGGCGCTGCCTGCGATTCAGGAGCCCATCAAGGCGTCGCATCAGGCCCTGGTCTTCGCCATTGTGACCGCGCCGGATGGCTACGTGCCCACCCATAACCGGGAATTTGCCCACGCACCGACGGGCGACGCCAGCGTGGACCTGCTGAAAAGCCGCAGTAAACGCCTGTTTAACGACCGCACCGGGG
Source organism: Marinobacter sp. (assembly GCA_033723595.1). Taxonomy (GTDB): domain Bacteria; phylum Pseudomonadota; class Gammaproteobacteria; order Pseudomonadales; family Oleiphilaceae; genus Marinobacter. The sequence continues at coordinate 4,551 of JAWVWU010000021.1, forward strand.
CACGCTGCGGCAGTCACACACAGCCGATGCTGTTGCAGACCTATCGACGGGATACCGGCGAAATCATGCACGACGTATCCGTGCCGGTGTTCGTGAACGGCCGTCACTGGGGCGGCTTCCGACTGGGCTATCGCCCAAATGTGGCGACGGGTCAGTGAGCCGGTTGTAGCCAGTCTGCCGCCGCCTGAATCAATGTCCGGGTGAGGCGTTCCATGAACTCACCGCCATGGCGCCAGAAATGCCAGTGCAGGTTCACCGGCACAACGTGCTCGGGAGCCAGGTTGACCAGGCCCGGAACCGGTGCCGCCAGTTCCGCCTGCAGATCCGGGATCATGCCGTAGCCCATACCGGCAGCTGCCAGCCGTATAAAGCCCTCGGACGACGGGCACAGGTGATAGGGAAACTGGCCGTGGTAGCCGCACTGGGCCAGGAATCGGTGCTGTAGCTGATCATGGGGTCCGAATACGATAGCCGGCGCCCGCGCGAAGGCAGCGGACGTGAGGCCGTCGGGAAAATATCGGGCCACATAATCCCGATGTGCCAGGGCACGGTAAGGCATCTGGCCGAGCAGGACACTGCGGGCGCCAGCGACGGGCTGGTCACCGCTGCACAAGCAAGCAGCGACATCGCCTTCCCGCATGCGACGCAGGCCCACGTCCTGATCTTCGATGACCATATCCACCAGCAGACCCTCCCGGTGGCAGAAACCGCTGATGGCGTCAGCCCACCAGGTGGCGAGGCTGTCCGCATTCAGGGCAATCCTCAGCCGGGTGCGATCGGCAGACAGGGCGGGTATCTGACGACGGAGGTCCCGTTCCAGCAGTTGGACCTGTTGCGCATGATTCAGCAGACGCTGGCCGGCCGCCGTCGCCTGCAGGGTCGGATTACGGATCAACACCGGCTGCCCGAGCCGGGATTCCAGCAGCTTGATGCGCTGGGATACCGCCGACTGTGACAGCCCCAGGGCGTGGCCGGCGCGTTCAAAGCCGCCAGTTTCAATGACCGTCACCAGGGCTTCCAGCAGTTTGTAGTCAAGCATAAGTAAATCTTATGTAGTATTAAGACTATGAATTTTTAGTATAGCTGTTCTCCCGTATGCTTGTCGCTCTGATCGGCGGAGCGGCAGCGTCCGTCGGGCTCCGCCACCCTACTGAAACTGAGGCCAAGACATGTTGCAGAGTTACCTGACCGGACTGGTCGTGTGCGGGGGTATTATCATCGCCATCGGTGCCCAGAACGCCTATCTGCTTGGGCAGGCGTTTCGTCGCGAGCATCACTGGTGGTCGGCGCTGCTGTGCATGAGTGCCGACGCGGTGCTGTTTACCGTTGGTATGCTGGGTGTCAGTGCGGCCCTGGTCGCGTTTCCGTCGGCGCTCGAAGTGCTGCGCTGGGCCGGCGTCGCCTTCCTGCTCTGGCTGGGCTCAACCGCCTGCATCCGGGCGGTTCGCGGGCGCTCGGCCCTGGCGGCGGAACTGGACAAGCGCCGCAGTCTGGGCGCGGTAATCCTCGCAACACTGGCAGTGACGCTGCTCAACCCGCAGGTCTATCTGGATACCCTGCTGCTCATTCCGTCCATCGGTGCCCAGCAGCCGGATCCGCTGTTGTTCGTCGTCGGTGCGACATCTGCCTCCGTGGTCTGGTTTACCCTGCTGGCGTGGGGCGGCTCTGCGCTGGCACCGGTGCTGGCCAGTCCGGTTGCCTGGCGGACCATAGACGGCATCATCGCGTTAATGATGCTGGCCATTGCCTTGCACCTGATGTTCAATGGACTCGAGGCAGGGCCGGTCGCGGCCATTTAAACAACTCAGAGGGTGTCCCTTGACTGATAATCACCAGCAACTGGACAGGGCGGATCTCGACGCTCAGCGATCCGATCCGAATCGCAACCTGGCGGTGGCCGTTTACATTCTGCAGGCACTGTCGTTCTTCCTGGGCGGTCTCACCGGCCTGGCCGGCGTCATAATCAATTATGTGAAACTGGACGATGTGCGCGGTACCTGGATCGAACCGCATTTCCGCTGGCAGATACGGACGTTCTGGCTCGGCCTGTTGTGGACGGTGATCGGTATCGTGACCACGATGATCATCGTGGGCTGGTTCATTCTGCTGGCGGTTGCCATCTGGCTGATCTTCCGGATCGTCAAAGGCGCCCTTGCCCTCAACGAAGGCAAGGTCCCGGAACCCGGCTGGAAGCTTTGATCGAGGTTACTCCACCTCCCGGAGCCGGAGCGCGCTCAGACTACCCGCGGCGCCCATCAGTCCCAGCATCACGATGACCGCCTCAGCCGATATCAGTGAGGCCAGTGCGCTCAAGCCGCCAGTCACCAGTAACAATATGCCAATAACCGTGTTGCTCACGGCCGTGTAGTCCGTGCGTTTGTTACCGGACGCCATATCCACCAGATAGGTCTTCCTGCCAAGTCGAACGCCGGCGTGGGCAACGCTCAGCACGAAAAAGGCGAGCGGGTAGAACCAGGGTGAAACGATGCTTCCAGCCATCACCAGGTTAACGCCGCCCACCAGCAGGCAGACGGCACTGGCAATAGTTGCGCCGAGGATCATCACCTGTCGGCTGGATCGATCGGCCATCCAGCCCCAGACGCTCGCACTGACCGAACTGGCCAGGCTGCTGGCCAGCAGAAAGGCGCCCAGCAACCAGCCGCTCTGGCCCTGTTGCTGAGCCATAAGGACAAAGTAGGGCGACGCGAGGGCGGAACACAAAAGCAGTGCGCGGGTAACCACAAAATGACGAAAGGGACGATCTGTGCGCAGCAGTGACAGATTGCGCAGAGCCTCCCCGAGCGCGTCGGCGCCGCCGCTGGTTTCTCCGGCCTCTTCATCCACCCGGCTGAACACAGCAGCGGCCACCAGCCACAATACCGACGCCAGCAACAACAGGGCGACATAGAACCCGGTCTCGGGCTGGTCCCGATTCCAGAACAGCAGCAGCGTCAGGGCGACGGTTGCCGATCCACCGATGGTCGTGGCCAGTCCGGACAGCCGCCCGCGACGGGTCTTGGGAATGCACTTGCCCTGAACATCCTTCATCGCCACTGAACAAAAGCCCCGGGCGAGGGAAAACACGACCAGCCCCACGATCACGCCAGAACCGGCTGCATAGCCGTCCAGAAACCAGACGCTGGCGGCCATGACCATCACGCTCAGTGCCTGGCCGACGCTTCCCATTACCCAGAAGCCTTTGCGCACCGGTTTCTGTCGGACCCAGGCGCCGATGACCATTTGCGGGATCAACGATCCGGATTCCCGAATGGGGACCAGCCAGGCGACCAGCGCCGGTGCGCCAACCGCGCCCAGCAGCCAGGCCAGGACGGTTTTCGGACTGATCAACAGGTCGCCGAGCTTGGTCAGTACCAGGCTGCTGAGGATCCGCATGAAGTTGTTGGGTACCTCACGGCAGGCGTCATCGGAAATATCCGTGCAGGCGCGGGCGTCTTCCTCATTGGCGATGAACTGATAGAGCTGATCGGCGACAGGGCGATCCTGTGCAGGCGACTGGGACACGGGGCCTCCCGGGACGTGTTGGCATTGGGGGCCAATAATCCAGAAAACCTGTCGGGCCTGCAAGCCGAAGAGCGATTCGGTCGGTTCGGCGCACGTCGGATTGAGCGGAAGCCAACAGCGTTCAGACGCCAATCAGGTGGTGATCCCAATGCACAGCCTGACGGTCCAGCAGGATCGGCTCAGGCCGGTCGGCACGGACCCGATAGAGGCAGCCCAGCCCGGTGGAGAGCAGGAAGCCGCCATCGGCCTCTGCCAGCGCACCGGACACATCGTCGATCTGGAACGCTCGCAGCAGCTGACCACGCCGGTAATCCAGCAGTAAGGCGCGCCCACCCCAGGGTGAGGCGACGATGGCATGGGGGCGCGTCGGGCTGATCACCACGCTGGCGGTATAGTGCCGCAACTGATGCTGTGTCGCCGGCTCCAGGTGAAGTTCCCGGAACTGGCCATCACGGGTGTCCAGGCGTGCGATCAGCGGCGGGTTGTTCCTCGCCGGTCCCTGGTACTGGTAGCCGATGAGCGCTACACCGTCGTCACTGATATCGAGGTGCCGGCAGCTCAGGCGCGAATCGGACGGTTGCCAGCGCCGGATAATGGCGCCGGTGTGCCGGTTCATCATGAGGACCGCCGGTTGCATGGTGTCCAGGTTCAGTTTGATGCGGCCGTAATCCGGGTGGGTCCTTATGCCACCGAGAGCAATCAGCAGATGGTCACCATCGGGCAGCAGTCGTAGCTCATGGGGACCAATACCGTCGACAGACAGGTCTCTCACGGCCCGGTACTGTTGGTCCGCATCATAAACCCGTATGAGCCCCTGTCCTGTGTCGTATTCGTTGAGAGTCGCGTAGAGCAAGCGCTCGTCGTGACTGAACACGCCGTGGCCGTAGAAGTGATAGCCGGGGCCTGCGGCAATGGCCTGTTGCAGCCGCCAGGCGCGCGTGTCCAGCACATAGGCGTGTTGGCCCGGCCGCCTTGCGAACACAACGGCCTGGTGAGAGCCAGGCCGGTTGCAGCCACCGTGACATCGTTCCCCGACTGGCAGGTTAAAGCCGGCGTGCCCCAGTGCATTGGCTCCGCCAATGGCATGCCGGTGATCACCGAGATCAACGGCACTGATGAAGTCTGGCCGGAGCCTGGCCCGGGGACCGGGTATCGCGCAGCCACCCAGCAGGGCACCGGTGGTGAGGGTGGCCATCCCGGCCTGGATAAAGCGGCGTCTGCTGATGGGGTGAGGCCGGGCCACTGTCAGTCTCCGTCGCTGGCGTTGAAACCGCGGACCATGCCCAGTTGGTCCGCAACGGGTCCGGCGAGCAGTGTTCTCAGTTCACTGACCTGAACCAGCAACGACTGCAGGGCCTGATAGTCAGACTCATTGTCCAGAGCGACCGTCAAGCTGTCAGGAAGCTGTTGAAACGCCGCGAGGGTGGCCCGGAGCTGTTTTTGCAGCCTCCGGAACAGGTCGGATTGGCCAGTCTCTGCCATCAGTGCGGACAAGCCAGGCAGGAAATATCGTTGCACGCCGCCAAGGGAGGCCCGCATGGCGGCCAGGGATTGGCCACTGCGCCAGGCATCACCCAGGTAGGGATTTGCCTGCTGGCCACTTCTGACCCCCATCGTCGCTTCCAGGCGTTTGTCTTGCAGCGTGTCCAACAGGGTGCGGACGGCGTTAAAGGTGTCGGTCGTGTAGCGGGCGTCTTGCCGGTAAGTGGGCGCCAGGGCGCGCCAGTCGGCAACGATGCCTGCCGTGGTGGTCGCCAGGTGCGCCGAAACCGCGCTCAGGAGGGCGCAGGTCCGGGCGGCTGGCAGTGCGTTGGACGAGTGTTGGAGTTGGTCGTCAAACAGCAGGTATTCCAGCAGCGGCAGGCCCTGAACCGCCACGCCGTCAGTTGCGACAGCGTCCCGATTGATGTCACGCGTTGACTTGAGCCAGCCCCGTGCCTTGTGCGCAACGAGGTTTCGGGGGTCGGGCCAGAACTGGATCTGCCAGGCCCGGCTGTCGCGCTCGACGGGGCCAAAATCCACAAAGCGGACGGCCTGCCAAGTCAGCAATGCGCTCCGCCAATGGCGACGGACGGTCTCGAATCCGGATGGGTCGGGAGCGTCACAATAGTTGTCGGCGGACTGACTGAGCGCAGCCGCAGAGTCGGCCAGCGCCCGGTATCCGGTTTCGATGGACTGATACCACTGCTGTCGCGGCGCCGGTTCAGCGCTGACGGGCCCGATCAAGACCAGCATCAGGCTTGCCCCCAGAAACCGGATCGCTTTGCGGTACCCGGTCATGTGTCCAGGATGAGCAATCATGTCATTCAAGCTCCTGTCACAAAGAATTGAGAAAGGCGATCAGAGCCTGGCGCTGGTCCGCCGGCAAGTCGCGGTAGCGCTGAGCTGCTGCGGCAGCTTCGCCACCGTGCCAGAGGATGGCGGCTTCCGGCGTGCGGGCCCGGCCATCGTGCAGGAAACCGGCACGTGGATTCACGACCTGGGCCAGCCCCATGCCCCACAGCGGGGGCGTACGCCACTCCCGGCCGTTTGCGAGAAACTCATCCCGGCCATCCGCCAGGCCGGCACCCATATCGTGCAGCAGCAGGTCGGAATAGGGCCAGATGGTCTGCTGGCTGAGATCGGGCCGATCCTCGACCATACCGGTCTCATAACGGGGCGTGTGGCAATCACTGCAGCCGATCCGGTTGAACAGGTGAGCGCCTTTCCGGGCCGCCGGCTGATTCATGCCACGCCGGGCTGGCACCGCCAGGCTGCTGGCATAGAAGACCACGAAGCCTGTCACCTGCTCGCTGACCTCTTCCGTTCCTCCATTGGGAAATCGGTCACAGTGCTGGTCAGGTTGGCAGTCGGTGGTCCGGTTCATCGCGGAGGTGAGTCCCATGTCGCCGGCGAAGGCGCCCAGGGTCTGTTGGCGGATCGAGGGCTCGGACGCTTTCCATCCGAACCGTCCCAGGGTGGTCGTTTGCCGGCGCTTATCCCAGACCCGGTTTGCGCGCCCGGAGATGCCATCGTGGTCGACGTCGTCCGGGTCGGCGGCGGCCAGGATGACGCTCTCCGGGATGGCCTGGAGCAGGCCCATGCCAGACATGGGCGGCGCTACCCGGGGTGAAATCTGCAGATTATCCGGCAACGGCCCGTAACGGGGGTTTTCGATCCGGTAAACCGGCTTTTGCAGGGTTGTCTCCGTGCCGTCCGGAAAGGTCTGGGTCAGCGTTTGATAGCTGACCATCAGGTCCGCTTCGGGCTGCGCTCCGCTGATGGCGGAGGTCTGAAGCTGGCTACCATAGACCGGCGCGGGCTTGAAGCCGTGTTTGCGCAGCAGGTCGGCGTCGTGTCGCCGGTCGGCCGGTACCGCCAGTCGCAGGAACAGTGAAACGGGCTGCTGCCCGGCGGCTGGCGGGTTGCCGCGACCATCTTTCAAATGGCAGCCCTGACAGCTGTTGGTATTGAACAGGGGGCCCAGGCCGTCCCTGGCGTCTGTGCTGGCCGGCGCCTCCACCCAGGGATTGCGGAAGAAGCTGTTGCCGACGCTGAAATCCAGCCGCTTCGTCATCGACAGGTTGCTCTGGGGCAGCGAAAACGCGTTGCGGTCTGCCTGATCGACAGTGCCCTGTCCACCAGACAGGGGGGAGTCCTGAACCGGCGCAGTGCCGGCGCTGGCGATGGATGCCGTCACCAGGAGACAGACTGCTGCCCACCCTGACCGCTTGGGTTGCTGACTCATAGGGATGCCCGGGCCCCGATCTGGCCTGCTGTGGAGTCGGACAACGTCGTCTTTAAGACGGTGGACGCTTTCTCGATCGAGTTGGTCTGGGCGA